>JAFDCZ010000044.1 GCA_019312665.1 Deltaproteobacteria bacterium
TCTCCGGCTTGGCTTCGACCAGCCCCTCCTGAGTCGGCAGATCCGCCTTGCACCAGATCGCCACCCGCTTGTCGCCGTGATGGTCGACATGGAAGTTGCAGAACGTCTTCTTGCCGCCCCAGAAGGTCGGGGCGCCATGCGAGAGGCGCTCTGAAACCTCCGGCCAGCGGTTGACGATCTTGCGCAGCCTGGCGAGCGGATCGCGGACTTTCGCCATGGGCAGAGAGTAGCTCGGGGACCCGGACCTGTGGTACGGAAGAATCATGATCGATCTCCACTACTGGCCCACGCCGAATGGCAAGAAGGTGACCATCCTGCTGGAAGAAGCGGAGATCCCCTATCGCATCGTCCCCTGCAGTATCGGCCAGGGCGATCAGTTCACCGATGCGTTCCTGAAGATCAGCCCGAACAACCGCATGCCCGCCATGGTCGATACCGAGCCGGCGGATGGCGGCGAGCCTTTCGCGCTCTTCGAGTCCGGCGCCATCATGCTCTACCTCGCCGAGAAGGCGGGCCGGTTCTACCCCCAGACGCTGCGTGAACGCCACGAGATCAATCAGTGGGTGATCTGGCAAATGGCGAACCAGGGCCCCAAGAGCGGCGAATGCGGCCACTTCCGCAGGCTGGGCGACGATCAGGGCGACCAGAGCTACGCCGTCCGCCGATTCACGGATGAAGTAAACCGGCTCTACGGCGTGCTCGACAACCAGCTCTGGAACCAACGCTATGTGACCGGGGACGACTACACCATCGCCGACATGATCTGTTACCCGTGGACCGTCGGCTGGGAGCGCCAGGGGCAACAGCTCGACGACTTTCCCTATTTCAAGCGTTGGTTCGAAGAGCTCTCAGCCCGGCCCGGCGTCGAACGCGGCATGGCCGCCGGCGCCGACCTCTCCGTCGATCGCAGTTCGCTCACACCCGAAGAAATCAACCGCCTCCGCAAGATGCTCTACAACCAGAGAGCCCGGCCGGCACCCGAGGGCGGGCTGTTGTAGTCCGCTTCGCTTCTCGTGGTGGATCGCGGGTTGGCGGGGAGCAGAGCGGCCTACTGCACCCTGCTAGTATGAGAGGTGAGGAGAGGCCGATGTCCCAGCCCTATGCGGTGATTACGTCAGATGCCCATGCGGGGGCGAGCATTCAAGCGTACCGCGAGTACCTGGATGAGAAGCACAAGACGCTCTTTGATGAGTGGCGCGGGACGTACAAGAATCCGCAGAAGAAGCACATCGGTTCGAAGAAGCACAAGAACTGGGATGATGCGGAACGGCTCGGCGACATGGATGCGGAGGGTGTAGCTGGGGAGATCATCTTCCCGAATACGGTTCCGCCGTTCTTCAAATCCAGCGTGCTGATTTGTGGAAATCCGAGGCCCGAGGACTATGCGCTCTGGTTGCAGGGGATTCGTGCGCATAATCGCTGGCTGGTGGATTTCTGTGCCGACCATCCGGAGCGGCGCGCGGGCATCGGGCTCATCTACCTGAACGACTTGGACGATGCGATGCAGGACATCCAGTGGATCGCGGACCACGGGCTGCGTGGAGGCATCCTGCTGCCTCATGTGCCGGACGATTGCACACACATCCAACCGCTCTACGCGCCCGAGTATGAGCGACTGTGGGCCATGATCCAGGATCTCGATCTGGTGGTGAACCAGCACGGCGGCACGGGCTCGCCGGACTACGGCACCTGGCCCATTTCGCTACCGATCCGACTGATCGAGACGGCCTTCTACTCGACCCGAAGCTACGCGCACCTGCTGCTGAGCGGCGTCTTCCATCGCTTTCCCAAGCTCCGCTACATCCTCACCGAGGCCGGCTGCAACTGGGTGCCGGAGCGGTTGGAGATGCTCGACATGTTCTGGTCGCGCATCGGCAGCGGCGCCGTTGGCGAATTCGAATTCGTCAGGGAGGCCATGCCGCCGGAGCCGCCTAGCTTCTACGCGAAGCGGAATTGCTGGTACGGCGCAAGCTCCGCCTCGCCGCCCGAGCTGGCTGGCCGCCATGAGATCGGCATCGAGCGTATCTGCTGGGGAACGGACTACCCTCATTACGAGGGCACCTACCCGAACACGCGCCTGGCCATGCGCCATTGCTTCCATGACAAGCCAGAGGAAGAGGTTCGCGCGATCCTTGGCGGCAATGCAGCCGAATTGTATGGCTTCGATCTCGAGAAGCTCGCCCCGATCGTCGAGCAGATCGGACCGCGGCCCGAAGAGATCGCTGCGCCGCTTTCCGAGGACGAGTTCCCGGAAAAGACGCATACCAACGCCTTCCGGCGCTGAGGCTGAGGCAACTGGCCTTCTCAGCTTCCCAGTAGCTCCTCCTTCAGCTGGCGCTTCACGAACTTGCCATTCGCGTTGCGCGGAAGATCCTCAGTCGGAAACCAGAAGCGGGCCGGCACCTTGAACGCTGCGATGCGAGCGCCCGCGTGGGCGCGAAGCTCATCCTCGCTGACACTTGCGCCGGGTTTGCAGACGACGGCCACACCCGGCACTTCGCCGAAACGATCGTCGGGGACGGCAAAGACCGCGCATTCCTTCACGGCCGGATGGTCGAAGATCGCGGCTTCCACTTCGGCGCAGTAGATGTTCTCCCCGCCCCGCAGCACCATGTCCTTCGCGCGATCCCGGATCGAGATGAAGCCGTCCTCATCCAAGGTCGCCAGATCCCCGGTCCGGAACCAGCCCTCGGGAAACGCTTCTTCCGTTGCCTCCGGCTTGTTCAGATATCCCCGCACGTTGTTCGGGCCCCGTACGAGGAGCTCTCCAACCTGACCGCTGGGGAGTGGTTTCCCCTCTTCATCGACGATCTTCGCCTCCACGACAGGAAGCGCCGGACCGACGGTATCGGGCTTGTCGACGAAGAAATCACCGGAGTTCACCGAGATCACTCCGCAGGTCTCGGTCAGGCCGTAGCCCGTGGCGGCCCGGCCACGTTCGAGCTTCGCTTCGATCTTCTCGACCAGGTCGGGTTGCACGGCGGCGCCACCGCCACCGAGGCCCGTCAGGCTGGAGGTATCCCGGCTTGCAAACTCAGGATGCTCGACCAGCTCCCGGGACATCATCGGAACACCGGTGAACGTATCGACCTTCTCACGCTCGATCGTTTCCAACGCCTCACCTGCGTTCCACTTGTAGAGAAGAATGATGCGGCCGCCGGTCGCCGTCACCGGATGCAGACAGCAATTGCAGCCCGTCACGTGAAACAAGGGCACGGCCAACAGCGTGGTGGCCTGGTGCTTCGGGGCATCGGCCCGTGGCGCCGCCGCGGCGGCCGGAGGCCGCGCAAGCCCCATCGCGGTCGCCCAGAACGCCAGGTTGAGCAGATTGCTCACGGCACCCCGATGGGTCATCGCGGCGCCTTTGGGAAAGCCCGTCGTCCCCGATGTGTAGAACACGCAGACGTCGTCTTCAGGGTCGAGGTCGTGGAAAGGCAGGCCTCCAGTCGGCGTAGCCATGGCCTCTTCCCAGGAGACGGCGCCATTCGCGGCCTTCTCTTCGCTGCGAACGACGAGAAGCTCGAGGGGCGCCTTTTTGCGCAGCCCCTCCAGATGAGGTGCAAGGGTCGCGAGTCGTTGGTCGTCTGCGATCAACACCTTCGGAGCGGAATCCGCCAGGCCGTATTCCATTTCCGGACCGGTCCACCACGCGTTCATTCCAACCACCGCCGCGCCCAGGGACACGATCGCCCAATAGGAAAGGACCCATTCCGGATAGTTGCGCATGGCCACCGCCACGCGATCCCCCTTGCCAACTCCACGGCTCGAGAGATACGCAGCCAGTGACGCGACCCTCTGATGGGCGTCCGCATAACTGGTGCGCTCTTCACCAAAGATCAGATAATCCGCATCGTCATGGGCGGCCGAAGCTTCCCAGATGGCCAGCATCGTAGGCGGAGCGGTGTCATAGGTGCGGGTGGGCACGCCGCGAATATCCTGCACGGACCAGGCGAAGGGTGCTCCGGGCGCGGTGAGCTGCTTCCAGGCGTTCTCGAGGGCGGGGTCCATGATCGGGCGGGCTCCTTGGCTCGGTTGAAATCCGGCCAGGAAGCATACCCCGGAGCGGCGCCCGCTACTCCTCGATTTCACCCTGGAGCGGTTGCCCTTGCAGCCGAGCGATATGGACAGTCATCACCCGCCTCCCCGAAAGACGGTCCAGTTGCCGGGCGTGGGGTAACAGGAATCCCGCCGATACGAGTCCCTGGTGGCCAGGACCAACTTCTGGCCAATCGGTGCATGGAGAAGCCGCCAAAACAGCGCCGTCCGGCCCAGCCTGCGAAGCCAGGGATGTTCGTTGCTTGCCGCCAAAGAGATTCCTAGCCGGCGGCGACCCATTCGCTAGGCAAGCGCTTTCGAGGCAATCTCCCCGAGCAGCTCGATGCGCTCTACGTTGTGGCCGTTCAGCGGCAGGTCGACCGTCACGCCGTCGAGGCCCTTGCTGACGGCCGCCTGGATCTGCTCGCCGACGCTATCGGGATCTCCGTAGATCAGTCTCTCCCGAATCATGCCCTTGATCGCGTCATTCCACCCCTTGACCTTCGCCAACTCGTCGACGTCGGCCTCGAGCTCTTCCAGGGTCGGCGCCACGGCGACCATCATGAGCTTCGTCACCGTGATCTCGGAGCGATCCCGCCCCAGCCGCTCGCAGTGGCCTGCGAGTGCTTCGAGCTTGCGGGGGATCTCATCCGTTTCGCAGATCAGATTCGATTCGTCGGCGTACTGAGCCACCATTCGCAGGGTCTTTCTCTCGCCTCCGCCCCCGATCATGATCGGGATCCGGGAAATCGGTGCGGGAGAGTTCACGGCGTCCAGGACGGAGTAGTACTTGCCCTCGAGTGTGACCGGCTCGGAGCGAAGCATCGGAGAGATGATCTGAAGGGCCTCGTCGAGCTTCTCGAATCGCTCTCCGAACGTCCCGAACTCGAAGCCGAGATCCGTATGCTCCTTCTCGAACCAACCGCACCCCATCCCGAGCGTCGCACGCCCACCGGATACGTGGTCGAGTGTCGTGATCGTCTTCGCGAGGAGTGCTGGGTTTCGATAGGTATTGCCCGTGACCAATGCCGAGAGCCGAACCTTCGAGGTGTGTGGAGCCAGTGCCGAGAGCATCGTGTAGCACTCGAGCATCGGCTCTCCCGGCGCACCGATTCCCGGCAGCTGATAGAAGTGATCCATCACCATCACCCTGTCGTACCCGGAAGCCTCGGCGGCCTTGGCCTGAGCGACGACCTTGCCGAAGATCTCCTCCGGCCGGGTATCGGGGTAGGTGAAATTCGGGATCTGATAGCCGAGACGGGTCATGGAATGAAATCTCCTGAAATTGACGTACTGACAGTTTTTGATAATTTTGTCAGATCGACATCGTTCCACACCACGCGAGTCACGTCAACGATTCCCTTTGATGCCCGCCCCTGAAGCACAGACCGCCGATTCGAATTCGAAACGCGAACGCATCATCGACGCCGCGCTCGAAAAATTCTCTGCCTATGGCTACGCCCGTACCTCGATGGCAGATATTGCCGAGGCAGCGGAGATGTCACGGCCCGCGCTCTACCTCCATTTCGAGAACAAGAACGAGATATTCCGGGCGGCCCTCGAAACCATCCTCGGAAGGGCGTTCAGTCGGGCACTCGAGGCCTTGGAGCCCTCATTGCTGACGGGCCGAACAGATGCCCAGCGCGAGAGCGGGATCGCGAAGCAACTGACGGAGTTCCTTCAGCGGTATCACGGCGATCTGATGGAACTCTTCGCCGAGAAGGTGCACGGCGATGACTTCCTGACCGCTAAACAATCCCAGGCCGCCGACATCCTCGCTTCCGCCGCCAAGCGCTCACGAGCCAGACTCACGCGCTATTTCAATGGGCTCGTCGCTCGCGGCGCTTTCGACCCCGAACGCTCAGGACAATCCGCGACACAATGGATCGAGCTGATCCTCCTTTCGCCCTACGGGCTGAGGCAAGATCAGCCTGGTGTGGCCCAATATCGGAAGAGGCTGGATGCACTCGCAACCAGCGTCGCTGCCGGAATGCGCGGCAGCCGATCGACCCGACGGAAGACTTGAGCGCGGGGCTCGAGGGGTCTGGATACCGGAGGGCCTCTACTCCCCTAGAATGCCAAGAATGAACTCCGGAAGGCCCAAGACCCTTCGCCTCATGAGCCTGGCCCTCTCCGTTCTTCTGGGCCTGTCAGTTGCAGCTGGCGCGGCCAGCCGAGGGGCCGATGGGAAATACGAGAAGCGGACTTCCTCCCACTTCGTGCTTCATCAGGACGTGGCGATCGACAAGACGTCCGGCCTGCGCGGCTCGAGACGCTTCGAACAGGAGCTGCTGAAGGTCCTCGAAAAAGCGTACGATCGAATGGACGCCAGACTTGGGCTCCGGCCGCGGCGCCCCATCGTCGTCGTGGTCCACGACGCAGCGATCTACGATCGGCGTTTCGGCAGCTCCTTCCGTTTCCCTTCGGCCGGCTTCTACGGCGGTGAAGTCCACGTTCGCGGCGACGTGTTCGTTCACATGGAGCTGGTGCGGACACTGCATCACGAGTTGGTTCACGCCGCATTCCACGCGGAGCTTCCGTCGCTGGTCCTCCCAGCCTGGTTCAACGAGGGCCTGGCAGAGTGGTTCGGGGCGCGGGGCATGGGCCGGCACTCCCTGACCCGTGGGCAGGCTCATCATCTCTCGACCGTGGCGAGAGACGGCGGGCTCTACCCACTCAATGAGCTCAGTGCTGCGAGCTTCGGCGGCTTGGAGCCCGGCGCGGCCCAACTCGCCTACATCGAGTCTCACGCGTTCTTCGAGTATCTGGGGCGGCGCTACAGCGAACGAAAAATCCGCGACGTCTGCCGAGAACTCGTCCGGAGCCACGATCTCGAACGGGCTTTCCAGAAGACCTTCAAAACGAAGTTGGCGACCCTGGAATCCGGGTTCTACGCCGACATCATGGCCAACGTACGACCCTAGGGGTCGTGCCTCGAAGGAGGCCTCAGCCGGCCTCCGCCTCCGAGCCCGGCAAGCGCGGACGCATCAAGCCACGATAGGCGTCCTCCGCAGTGCGCCCGTCATGAACCACGCCGTAGACCTCACGGGAGATCGGCAG
This sequence comes from Deltaproteobacteria bacterium, assembly GCA_019312665.1. Lineage (GTDB taxonomy): Bacteria > Myxococcota_A > UBA9160 > UBA9160 > UBA6930. Next base: position 7,096 of record JAFDCZ010000044.1, read on the forward strand.
AAGCACGCCGTGCTTCTCCCCGAGCTCCATCACCACCCGGCTGGTCTTCACACCTTCGGCCACCTGGTTCATCTCGGTGATGATCTCATCGATCGTCTTTCCCTTGCCGAGTTCTTCGCCCACGAAGCGGTTGCGGCTCTGGCGGCTGGCGCAGGTCGCGATCAGGTCACCCATCCCGGCCAGGCCTGCGAAGGTGGCCGGCTCGCCGCCCATCGCAACGCCCAGGCGGGTCAGCTCCGAGAGACCGCGGGTGATGACAGCGGCGCGCGTGTTGTCACCGACGCCAAGGCCATCGCCCATGCCCGTCGCGATGGCGATGACGTTCTTGAGTGCGCCCCCCAGTTCGCAACCCACGACATCGTGGTTCTTGTAGACGCGAAAGCCCCCGGAATGGAAGATGGCCTGTAGCTGGCGACAGAGGTCGGCGTCCTCGAAGGCGACGACCGTGGCCGCTGCGAAGCCCGCCATGATCTCCTTCGCGAGGTTGGGCCCGGTCAGGACCCCCGCTCGATGCTCTGGCAGGATCTCCCGGATCACTTCGGTCATGCGGAGATGCGTGTCTTGCTCCAATCCCTTGGCCAGGCTCACCACCGGCACCCAGGGTCGGATGTGGTGGCTCACATCTTTCAGCACATCACGGAACCCCTTGGACGGAACGCCCATCACGACCACGTCCGCCTCACGCACGGCCTCTTCGAGCGAGGATGTGGCCCGAAGCTCCGGATTCAGGTCGAAATCCGGGAGGTAGCGCGAGTTCCGATGCTCCCGGTTGATCTCGTCCGCTGTCTCCGGCCGTCTACACCAGAGCGTCGTCGGGGTATTCCCCGACGACAGGTGGCCAATCGTCGTTCCGAACGAACCCGCGCCAAGAAGCGCCACGCGCAACCGCATCCGATCCTCCTATCAGCCTTCGAGAACTTCGAGATAGGCGCCCCGAATCGCCTCGATCTCGTCGTCCAGGTTCTCACGCGTCCAGTCGCTGGTATCGACCGGGGGCAAGACCACGGCCTCGACCACCGAGGGGCGCATCACGAGGCCATCCTTGGGCAGGGCGTCGAGCGCGTTGCGGAAGACGACCGGCACGATCGGCACGCCCGCCTGCATGGCCATGTGGAAGGCACCCTTCTTGAAACGACCAAGACGCGGCGTCGGAGATCGAGTGCCCTCGGGCGCGATCAGGAGAGACTGGCCTTGCTTCAATGCATCCACGGCCGGCTTCAACGCTTCGATGGCCTTGGCTGAATTCGCGCGATCGATGAACACGGTGCCGGCGAGCCTGCCGAGTGTCCCCATGATGGGATCCTTTTGAAGCTCCTTCTTCCCGACACCTGTCACATCGCGGCGCACGAGCTTCATCATCAGCACCGCATCGATCGCGCTCTGATGATTGAAGATGAAGATCGCCGGCCGGTGGGACCAGAGGTGCTGTTCTCCTTCGACGCGCAGGTCGATGCCCGAAAGTGACATCGCCAGATCGCTCCACATCGAGCCGGCCACGTTGAAGGCTTCGCGTTTCGAATTGTTCAAGAAGCCAATGGTGGCGCCGATCGCAAACGACGGCAGAAGGCTTCCGTAGGCAAGCGCGGTTCGCAGGATCTCTTCGCCGCCAGGTGCGCCGCGGCTGCGGAAGCGCCGAACCGGCCAGCCGCGCTCCTTGGCGATCTGCGCCAGCCGGCGATCCGGGTTGAGCGGGCACGGCTTTCCGACGATCTCCATCAGAGGGAGATCGTCGACGCTGTCTGTGTAGAAGAAGCTCTCCTCCAGATCGAGGTCATGCCTCGTCGCGAGAAGCTCTCCCGCCTCCCGCTTGCCCTCTCCGAAACAGAGCGGCCGCATGACTTCCCCGGTGAAGATCCCGTCCTCCACTTCGAGACGCGTGCACATGACGTGCTCGACCTCGAGCTCCCGGGCAATGGGATCCACCTGATAGGGAGTCGCCGACGAGATGATCGCGATCGTATGACCCTTCTCCCGATGGGCTCGCAAGAGCGCACGGGATTCAGGGTAGATCGACGTCACGAGGTGCTTTTCAAAGACCTCCTGCCCGATCTCCTGCATCGATTTCTCGGAGAGCCCGCGATAGGCGGTCGTCGCGGCACCTATCAATCCGGAAAAGCCGGTCCGGCCGAGCACGAAGCCCGCGGTGCCGCGGATCGTGTCGACCATCTCCTTCGGGGTCATGCGGCCAGAGAGCAGCCGCTCCCTGTAGAAAGCCGTGGCGGAGAACCCGGCCACCAGCGTTCGATCCACATCGAAAAAGGCCCCGACCTTGGGGCCCCCCGGCGCCTTGCGCACTTCTCTGAGCAATCGGTCATGGAGCACCATGGGGCCTCCCTTGGATGCCATTGTCACACTGATTCGACGCCTCGGGAAGGGGCCTGAGCCGGGCCCCCAGGATCGCTAGGATCCGCTCCCATGCTGCGAAATCTCGGCCTCGTCCTGCTCTCCACCCTGATCAGCCTTCTGATGGTCGAATTCGCGGCCCGCCTCGAGCTGATCCCCCTGCCGGACCACGTCTCCACCGATGCCTGGTGGGCGGAGCGCTGGCAGCGCGAGCGAAAAGGGATGAACCCGCGAGCGATCATCGAGCTCGATGCAGACCTGGGCTACGTCCCGGCAGCCAACCTCGATCTATTCGAGTACCAGGACGCCCGGATCAGCACCAACGCCAAGCACATGCGAGGGCGCCAGGAGTACGCGCTCGAGCGCAGCAACTCGGCCCGGATCGTGGCCATCGGCGATTCCTTCACGTTCGGTCAATGTGCAAACGACGACGAGACGTTTCCCTTTGCGTTGGAGCAGAGCCTGATCGACGCCGAAGTGCTGAACCTCGGAGTGATGGGCTATGGCCAGGACCAGGCCTTCCTGCGCCTGCGCCGCGACGGTTTCCCGTATCGACCCGATGTGGTGGTCTTCGGCTTCCACAGCACGGACATGAGACGAAATCTGCTGAGCTTCCGGGGCTATGGAAAGCCCCGGCTTCGATTCGAGGATGGACGCGTCGAGGTCGAGAACGTCCCCGTACCTTCCCCGGAAGAGTACTCCCGTTGGTGGCCTCCTCGGATCTGGAATTTCGTGGAGATCTTCCGTGCCTCCCGTGAGGACCGGAAGGTCGTCAAACGACGCATCAATGAAGTCAGCCTGGCGATCGTGCACCAGATGGCCATCGAGACCCGCGAACAGGGCGCCCTGTTTGCGGTGGTTCACCTGCCCCATCCCCGATCCCTCGGCGGCGAGGGCGAGCACGGCTGGAAGTTCATGGAGAAGGTATGCGCGGAGGCAACGGCCGCCGGGGGGATATGCATCGAGCCCGTGCCGCGCTTCCGGGAGATCGCTTCAACGCCCGAAGAGGTCAATCACCACTTCGCCTGCCATTTCTCACCAGAGCTCTACCAGGCGTTGGGTGAAGTCATCGCGGAAGCGTTGGTCCGAGCGCGGCCGGACCGCTTCGCCTTACGCAACTAGCACCCCCCGAATTACGCCCCGAACGGGCCGCCGTATGAGGCCACACCCACGATGCCGCCTTCTGGCACGATCGCGATCTTCGTCGATGCCGATGCCTGCCCCGTCAAGGACGAGATCTACGTCGTCGCAACGCGCTACGGCTTGCCGGTCGCGGTGGTCGCGAACTCCCGCATGTTCGTCCCCGAGGATCTCGGGGCCCAGCTGATCGTCGTCGAGGAAGGCCCCGATGTAGCCGACGACTGGATCGCCGAGAACGTGCAGGCCGGCGATGTGGTGGTCACAGCCGACGTACCGCTCGCTGCGCGCTGCCTCGAAAAAGGAGCGGCGGTCGTGGGATCGAATGGAAGGCCGTTCACAGAGGATTCGATCGGTAGCGCGCTTGCCACCCGGGATCTGAAGGCACAGCTGCGCGAAGGCGGCGTGATCACCGGCGGACCACCTCCGCTCTCCGAGCGGGACCGATCACGTTTCTCCTCTGTGCTCGACGGCTTGGTCCATCGCTCGCTACGAAACACCGAGGGCCATTGAAGGAGACGAAACAGACCCCCATCCGGAGGTGACCTGCTGCCCCACGGGTGGGGCAGCCTGGGGCCAGGCAGTAGACCGTCCTGCGCGGGCTCGTAGCCAAAACGGGTCTGCTTGTTGCACTCTCCTGCTGACGTGCCTTCCGCCGCGACAACCCGCGAAACGACCGTGCCTTTCCCCTGGTGGGCCGGCGCGATCCTGCTTTGCGAGTTCATCCTGCTCGCGTGGTCACCCCACAATCGCGCCGACTGGCTGCTGGAGAACTTGATCTCCATCCCGTTCGGCCTCTTCCTCGTTCTGGGACGTCGACATCACCGTCTTTCCTACAATACGGTGTTGATGCTTCTCGTCTTTCTCGCCTTCCACGAAGTCGGTAGCCACTACAACTACTCGCGGGTGCCTTACGCCTCATGGTGGAGTGCACTCGAAAGCGAGCGCAACCACTACGACCGATGGGTGCACTTCTGTTTTGGTGTCTTGATTGCCCCGGCCGTTTGGGAGCTGCTCAGCCGCGTACTCCGACGCCGCATCTGGCTGCGCGCTTGCTTGACCCTATCCGTCGTCGTTTCCTGCTCTACCTTCTACGAGTTGATCGAGTGGGGCGCAGCTCGAACGGTGGATCCGGAGCTGGGAATTGCATTCGTAGGCGCGCAGGGCGACATCTGGGATGCCCAGAAGGATACGGCGCTTGCGCTGCTGGGTTCGTGGATCGCTACCGGCTATCTCTGGGCACGCCTGCGCTGGAGGATGCCCGGGCCGCGTTAGGCCGGGAGTCGGAGACGACGTGACGGAGAACAAGGGACGCAACCGCGTGCGACGAGTCGGGCTGCTGGCCGGGCCTTGCGTGGCGCTCCTGGTGGCCATGCTGCTTCCCGCAACGGACGGGGCCGCAACGAGCGGTGCCGAGCTTCTTTCCTCCGGCGCACGAATCACTGCCGGACTGGCCGCCTGGATGGCGATCTGGTGGATGACCGAGGCGATCCCTCTTTACGCTACCGCACTCCTCCCTCTGGCTGTCTTGCCTCTCGCGGGCGCAAGAACGCTCCGGGAGACCGCTTCACCCTACGCCCACGAGCTGATCTTCCTGTTCATGGGCGGCTTCGTGCTGGCCCTGGCAATGCAGCGTTGGAAGCTCGACCGTCGGATCGCCCTCTCCGTATTGCAACGGGTTGGCCCCCGTCCCGGTCGGGTGGTCGCAGGCTTCATGGGGCTGACCGCACTCTTCAGTATGTGGGTCTCGAACACTGCGACCGCGGTGATGATGCTTCCGATCGCGGTCAGCGTGATCGCTCTTCTCGGGGAACCGGCGCCGGACGCCTCGGAGACGAACAGGCTCGCCCCTGAAGCGCCCGAAGGCGCGGCCTTCGCGAGCGCGTTGCTACTCGGCATCGCCTACGCCGCCTCGATCGGCGGCGTGGGCACGCTGATCGGAACGCCGCCGAACCTCTTCATGGCCTCCTTCGCTAGTCAGGAACTGGGCATCGAGATCGGATTTGCACGTTGGATGGCGGTGGGGCTTCCCCTCGTTGCCATCTTCCTCCCGATCACCTGGTGGCTGCTCACCCGGATCGCCTTTCCGATCCGCGTTCGACACATCCCGGGTGGCGAAGCAAGCTTCCGAAAAGCAGCCCTCGCGCTCGGACCGATGCAGCGCGCGGAGTGGCTCACGTTTGGAGTCTTCCTGTGTGCAGCGATGGCGTGGATGACGCGCCCATGGCTCAGCGCGATCGAAATCGGAGGCGCTCGGCCTCTGGTCGGGTTGAGCGATCCCGGCATCGCCATCGTCGCGGCCCTCGCCCTGTTCATCCTCCCCGCCGGCCGCGATCAGGGAGCCGTGATGAACTGGGATACTGCCGTTCAGCTTCCGTGGGGCCTGCTGCTGTTGTTTGGCGGCGGGCTCAGCCTCGCCGCGGCACTTCAGGCCCATGGCATCGGCGCTTTTCTCGGCGAGCAGGTACGCGCCCTTGCCGATGTTCCCGCTTGGCTTCTCGTGCTCTCCGTGGTGACGGGCATGATCTTCCTGACCGAAATCACCAGCAACACCGCGACGGCTGCGACACTGGTGCCGATCCTCGCGGGCATTGCGCCAGGCCTCGGAGTCGAACCGCTGGTGCTCGTCGTGCCAGCAACCGTCGCGGCCAGCTGCGCTTTCATGCTGCCCGTCGCCACACCACCGAACGCCGTGGTCTTCGGCTCCGGACGCGTGCAGATCGGCGACATGTTGCGAGCCGGGTTGTGGCTCAATCTGATCGGGATCGGACTCATCACAGGGCTGGTCTACACGCTGGTCCTGCGCATCCTGCTCGGAGGCTGAGATGAACAAAGAGCGCCCCCCGGAACGTGCCGACCTCGATCTGGCCTTCCTGGCCCGGGATGATTTCAAGACCATGGCGTGCATGAGACGATCGTGGTGTTCGGAAGCACCCAGATCGTCGAGCATGCCGAAGCGCAGCGGGACCTCGACCTGGCGCGCCGCGAAGCCGAGGGTCGCGACGACCCTGTGACCCAGCGAAAGCTGCGCATTCTCGAGCGGCGCCTGGCCAACGCCAGATACTACGACGTGGCCCGCGCGTTCGGCGAGCTTGCCGGACGCCACGCGGAGCGGGTCGTGATGACCGGTGGCGGGCCTGGGCTGATGGAAGCAGCAAACCGCGGCGCGGCCCAGGCGGGCTCGCCGACGATCGGGCTCAACATCACCCTTCCGAGCGAGCAGGCCCCGAACCCGTACGTCTCCCCGGAGCTGAGTTTCGAGTTCCGCTACTTCGCACTCCGCAAGCTCCACTTCATGCTCCGCGCTCGCGCGCTGGTGGCCTTCCCCGGCGGCTTTGGAACCCTTGACGAGCTCTTCGACGTGCTCACGTTGGTGCAGACACGCAAGAGCGAAGCGTTGCCGATCGTCTTGGTCGGCCGCTCCTTCTGGGAGCGGGTGATCAACTTCGACTTCCTCGTCGATGAGGGGCTCATCCGGTCGGGTGACCGCGAACTCATCGCATATGCGGAGTCGGCGGAAGAAATCTGGGAGGTGATTCAAGGATGGAGGCCCCGGCAGGACGGGCCCGGCAGGTCGTCATGACATCGAGCCGAAATCTTCGGCCGCTTGGATTGCCGTCCGTTGGTCTCGACGGTGCGGCCGCAGAAGCGCTCGGCCAATCGCTGGCTCGGCTCTTCGCCGCGGCAAAGCGCGAGGTGGGAAACTCGAAGAGCGCCACTCCGATTGCCCTCGCTCAACGTGTCCGAAATGCAGTCGCGGAACTCGCCACAGTGGCCGATGCAACGCGCCTCGGGCCAGAATCCCTCGACGAGGTCGAACGGCTCCAGCAAGCTCAGCTGCGCAGCTCGGTGGATGTGCTGCTCGATCGAATCGAAGAGGGGAAGATCCGTGCCCTGCCGAACCGTCTGCGCTGGTCGACAGCTCTCGCAAGACCCGACGGCGTGTTTCAGCAGCATCACGAACCGACCGCCTTTCGCGACGTCGCCGAGATCCTCGCTCGCCTTGGCGTCGACCTGACGGCTCGGCATGCCGGCCAACGTGCCGAGCAGATCCTGGCGGCGTTTGCCCTTGCCGCGGACGACTACAGCCTGTTCCGGGTGATCGATTTCTACGAGCGCCACCAAGCCTGTCGGCTCGCAGTCGAGGCAGCCGAGGGGGCCGGAGGCGGTGGCCCGGACGCCCGAAGCTTCGGTCTTGCCGCCGTCGCAACCGGCAGACGCCTGCTCCTTCCGCCGATCATCATCGCGACCACGGGCCCGGTGGCGAGTGGGAAGAGCACCATCGCCCATGCTCTCGCCCTCCGCATCGGCGCTCCGCGTGTGGTGGCCGACGCCGTGCGTGATGTGCTCCTCGAAACGCCTGCGGGCCTGAGCGAACGCGAAATCCACGAGGCCTACTGGCAGCGGGCTTTCGCAAAGGGCTTCGAGGATCGGGTCTACCGGGCGGTGGTGCATCGCGCCGAACACGTGCTCGCTTCCGGACGACCGGTGGTGCTCGACGCCTGCATGCCCACCCGCGCCCGTCGTCGCGAAATCGAGCAGCTTGCCGCGGCCCACGGCGTCCCCTTGTGGTTCGTCGAGTGCCGGCCCGACCCCGCTGTGCTGCGAAAGCGTCTGGCCGAACGGAATACCCGAGATGGATGCAGCGACCCTGCCTGGGAAGCCATTGCTCGCGATCTGGCCAAACGCTGGGAACCCTGGACCGACGCAGAACGTGGCCGGCACCTGCACCTCGACACCGGCCAACCCGTCGAGCAATGCCTCGAAGCCACCCGAGCCTCCCTTCCCGGCTGGCCTGATCGGTTTCCGGACTGAGATGATCGAAACCCGAGCCGACTTCGACCTGCCCCAGGCTGTCACCTTCGATTGCTGGAGCACTTTGTTGTCCGAAGAAGATTGGGGGCTGGCCCACCAACGGCGAATCGAAGCCCTTGCGGAGGCTGCTCAACAGGCGGGGGCCTCCCCAGATGAGGAAAAGGTCGAGGAAGCCTTCCGCCTGGCCTGGGGCCGACACATGCAACTCTGGGCCGAGGGCGTCGCGACGGGCGCCAGCCATGTTGCCGGCTGGGCCATGGAGACGCTAGGCGTTGCGACCGACGGGCGGCCGCTGCGGGCCCTTTGCCGGCATTTCGAAGAAGCATCCCATTCAGGGCGCGTCGTCGCCCTCGACGGCGCGCGGGAAACGCTCGATTCCCTGGCCGAGCGGGGCGTCCGAATGGCGCTGATCTGCGATACCGGCCTCACACCAGGGCGCGTCGTACGTCAGCATCTGGGCCGATTGGGCTTGCTCTCGTCCCTCTCCGCCCAGCTCTTTTCGGACGAATTCGGCGTAACGAAGCCGGACACCCAGATCTTCGCGGCCGCGCTCGACGCACTCGCTGTTCCAGCCCGATACGCCGTGCACGTAGGCGATCTCCGGCGTACGGATGTGGCAGGAGCCCGGGCCATGGGAATGCGCAGCGTCCGGATTCGTGCCCGCCATGACGACGAGACGGACCTCCCCGAGGCCGATCACGTGGTCGACTCCCACGCAGAACTGCTCTCCGTCCTTACCGGGGGCCTTCCGGGCAGAGAATGAGGCAGGGCGTCCCGAAGCTGGGCTCGATGCCCCAACGCTCGGCGCGCCAAGCCCCTTCCTGGCACGGCGCATGGCCCCGGCCTTGCAGACCCTTCAGGTGTCGCCCCCTCTGAGGCGACCTACGTGGAGGAGCTGCCATGTCCGTCGGAGACCATTGTCGAAGGGATTTCTCCCGAGCCCAGGCGGGCGAGACGGTGCGCGAAGCCGCGATGCGCATGAAGGACGAGGACTCCGGCTGCCTGATCGTGGTGGACGACAAGGACCGGCCGATCGGGACGCTGACGGACCGGGACATCGCCATGCAAGTGCTTCGGCGCAACCGGGACCCGGATGAGACTTCGATCGGCGAGGTGATGCACGAGGAGATCACCAGCCTTTGGGAGGCCGCGCCGCTGCTCACGGCGTTCCGGCGCATGCGCACGGACGGCCTGCGACGGATCCCGGTGATCGGCGACGGCGGTGAGGTCGTCGGCGTCATGGAATGGGACGACGCTCTCGGGATCATCGCCACCGAGCTTGCCCAGGTGGCTCGCGTCGCCAGCTCCCAACGGAACCGGGCACAGGACTGAGGAGAAGATCATGCGTTCAGCAGAAGAGTACGAATCGACCGCCGTCACGGTGCGACCGAACGCGGATGTCCGAGAGATCGCAGACGAGATGGACGCCCATGCCGTGGGCTCCGTGGTCGTCGTCGATTCGGACGGCTCCCCGATCGGCATCGTCACCGATCGAGATCTCGTCCTTCGCGTCGTCGCGGCCGGGCGCGACCCGGAGAAGACGGAAGCCTCGGATGTGATGTCGTCCCCGGTGTTCACCGCCAATCGCCGCACTCCCACCGTCGAATTGCTCGGCATGCTCGAAGAGCGCGGTGTGCGAAGGGTGCCGCTCCTGGAAGGTGGCAAACTGGTAGGCCTCGTCTCGCTCGACGATCTGGTCATGGAGCTAGGCGTGCAGTGCTGGAACATCTCGGAGGCGGTGAGTTCCGAGATCCGCGAAGCCGCACGCTCGGCACGAGGCCGAAGACGGCGGGAAGCACGCCGTGAAACCTTGGATGATGTGCGGCACGGCCTGAGCAATGCCGGCGGGCATCTGCGCAAGCGGGTGGTCGGGGAGCTTAGAGATCTGCTCGATCGGATCGACGACTAGGCTGCGCTGCGGCCTAGGAGCTTCCGTTGGCTTCGCCTTCCCACAATGAGAGGACGTTGCCGGTGGCAGGTGCAGCCCGGCCCTCCAGCGTATCCGCGTAGACGTTCGCCAGGGCTTCGCGCCCGTGGCCCCGCTCGACCTGGAGCCAGCCCTTTGCGGCCTTCCGGAAGTCCGTCCAGGCTGCGCCGACTCGCTCCTGGAAGCCCGCGCTTCCCCAATCCTTGATGCGCTTCTGGATCTGGGTGGGCGCGAAGAAGAACTCGGGCTTGGGCCCTTGTAGATGGGTGCTTCCCTGACCCGCCTCCCAATGGGTCACGCCGATATTGCAGGTGTATTTGAGCTGATCCTCGAAGCGTTCGTAGATGGCGCGGGTCACGCCGCCATCACCCGCCATGTCGACGAAGATGGCCGGAGCGTCTGCGGGGAGTGAGCTGATCTCGTCGTAGAGCCTTACCTCGTCGTAGGTCCCCAAGCCTTTCACGAATTCGAGATTGCGCGATGAGGTGAGACCAATGGCCTTGGCCTGGCCTCGGGCCGCGACCCGATGGGCCAAGGCGATCGATGTCTTGCTCGAAGCGCTCGAGATCAACACGGTGCGCGCGTCGCCGAGATCCTGATCGGATAGAAAATCTTCCGCCAGGAACGAGGTCAAGAACAGACCGCGCAGGAGCATCGTCAGATCTTCGGTATCGGGCGTGTAGAGATCGTCATGATCGACCGGGGAATACTGCGCATAGGCCGGCGCCAGCCCCTTCCGATGGGGAGCGGCATCCACGATCTGCCCGGAAGTCACCGCGCCGGGCTGGATCTCCAGGTAGCGGGACATCGGGAAGAAGCCGAAGCAGCGCGTTCCCTCGGCCACATCCGGGTGGGTCGAAGCGATGACATCCCCGAATCCCATCGCCGGAATCCGTCCCCAACCCTCCTCGGCGGGAAAGAAGCGCCAGTAGCCCAACATGTCGCCAGCTACGGCGTAGGTGATGTTGTTCGCGGTGAGGGCGAAACGATCCACCCGGAAACGAACACGCCCCGGCGCAAGCGCACCCGGCTCGGCCTCATCCACGAACTTCGTCTGATGCCAATCGTCCTTGCGAACGAGAAAATCTAGGCCCGGCGCGGTACTGGTCATGCGTCCTCCTGAGGCTCGCGGGATGATGCCACGGGTTGCCAGGAGAAGCGCCTCGAACGATCGGGGTTGACCCCATCCCCCCGGCTGGAGCAGAGTCCCGGGGATGCAGGACGCACCCGGCGACGCCGACGCTTCGAACACCGACGCGACGCCGTCCGAACCGGAGTTCAGCTCGGGGGTCACACGCTACGCCCTGGGCCTGCTGGTGGTCGTCTACGTCTTCAACTTCGTGGATCGCTCGATCCTCTCGATCCTGCAAGACTCGATCAAGGCCGAGTTCGACCTCTCAGATGCCCAACTCGGCTGGCTTCAGGGAATCGCCTTCGCCTTTCTCTACTCGACCCTGGGCATTCCGATCGCCCGGTTTGCCGACCGCAATGTCCGACGCTCGGTGATCGCCCTCGCCGTCTTTGCCTGGAGCGGCATGACGATGCTCACCGGCTTTGCTCGCGGCTTCGTGGAGCTGTTCCTCGCGAGAGTTGGCGTCGGCATTGGCGAAGCAGGTTGCAGCCCGCCGGCCCACTCATTGATCTCGGATCTCTTCCGCCCGGAACGACGTGCCACCGCCCTCGCCGTCTACTCCCTCGGGATTCCGATTGGCAGCGCCATCGGCACCTTCGCGGGAGGATGGATCAACCAGCTCTTCGATTGGCGGACGGCCTTCATCGTGGTGGGCCTTCCGGGAATTCTGCTGGCGGTCCTCGTGCGGTTCACGCTCCGCGAGCCGACCCGCGGCTACTGGGACCCCCCGGCACGATCCACCGACGCAGCGGCGGAGCGCGAGTCAGCGATGGATGTGATTCGCTATCTCCTCAGCCTTGCCTCGTTCCGGCATCTCGCGTTTGCCGGTTCGCTCCACGCATTCTACGGCTATGGAGCCGGAGCCTTCATTCCGTCGTTCTTTCGCCGATTGCACGACTTCGGCGACCAGACCGGCGAGCTCGGTACGTGGCTCGCTGCGATTGGTATCACGACGGGCGCACTCGGCACGTTCATGGGCGGGTGGCTCTCCGACCGGATCGCAAGGAACGACGCTCGCTGGTACGCGTGGCTGCCAGCTGTCGCGACTGCGATCGGCGTACCCTTCGCGTTCCTCTTCTATCTCTGGCCCGACGGGCGCGAAGCCCTTGCGATCTACGCATTGCCAGCCGTGCTAGGCGGGATGTATCTGGGCCCGACGTTCGCGATGACCCAGGCCCTCGTTCCGCCCCGGATGCGGGCGGTGGCATCCGCCGTCCTCCTCTTCATGCTGAACATGATCGGCCTGGGCCTCGGGCCGCTATGCGTCGGGATGGTGAGCGACTGGTTGGAGCCCAGCTATGGCATCGAATCGATTCGCTGGGCACTCCTGAGTGTCGTCGTCATCTGCGCAACCTGGTCCGTCCTGCACTACCTGCTGGCTGCGCGGACGCTACGGGCGGACCTCGCTCGTCAGCACGAGGGCTGACGGCGGGCGCAAAGCTCCGTTCACGCGCCGGATTGCATCTTCTCCAGCATGCGCGCCATCTGCGCATGAACCATCTGGATCGCCTGGAGCGGACGGATCATCACCTTGAACTCGACGATCCGCCCTTCGTCGTTGCAGGTGATGATGTCGACGCCGTTGACGTACTTGCCATCCATCTCCGTCTCGAACTCGAGCATGGCGTGGTTTCCGCTGAGGATCTGCTTCGTGTAGCGGAACTTCCCCTTGCTGCCGTCCGAGCTGGCCTTCTTGCCGCCGCCGATCGTACTCCCCGCGGCGCCGAGGTAGAGCTTCGTCACGTCCTTGCCCTTCTGGGGCGTGAAGACCACCGGCGAGAGGAAGACGACATCATCGTCGAGCAGGTCGTCGAGAACGGTCGCGTCTCCCGCCACGACTTTGTGCCAGCGCTCGATGGTTTCCTCGATCATCTCGGTTCTCCTCGGAGTGATTAATGGCACAGACTATGCCACCATCTGGGTCCGCCGTCGAATGGAGATGCCATGAAAGTCGAAAATGCCGTCCACCCGGATCCCGCGAACATCAAGCCCTTCATCGAGACCGATGGACCGGTCTGCATGGTCAATCTGCTGAAGTTTCGCGAGAAGGCCGCGTACCCGGATGGGCGTGACCCGGAGCTCTCGGGCCGGGAAGCCTACCTGCGTTACGGGCGGGCCATGGTGAAGCTGGTCGAAGCGACCGGTGGACGCTTCATCTTCGCAGCCGAGGTGAAGGGATTGCTGCTGGGCGAGGTCGAGGAACTATGGGACGAGGTCGGGATCGTCGAGTACCCGTCGTCGAAGGCGTTGATCGAAATCGCATCGACTCCGGAATTCCGAGAGATCGAGGTCCACCGCGAAGCCGGCTTGGCCGGGCAGCTCAATCTGACGACTTCCGAACGGAGCGCGCTCTAGGTCGTCCGCGCGACCAACTGGTTCCTGAGTGCCTCGGGTAGGGAGCCGTCCGCATCGAGCAGTTCGAGGGTCGGCCTTCCGCCCGTCGCGAAGGCCCGCGCCAACACGCGATCGTCCTCGATGCGGTTCATGTCGTAGCGGCGGAGGCGTTCCATGCGAAACGCTTCGCCGATGCCGCCGAGCCAGGTCGTGACCATCCGGTTGGCCAGGTTCGCGTAGAGCTCCGAGGTGTTCGGATCGGTGAACATGCCGTCGCGTTTGGCCGGGTCCATGGCGGCCCGGTTCTCGATCAGCCAGGCCAGCGAGATCATGTCATGGGCGACCAGATCCGGGCTCGCGAAGACGATGCCGGTCTCGGGCTCGGCAACGAACCCCGAATCGGGCCCAAAGGTCGTCATCACCTTCGTCGCCGAGCTGAGGACCAGCCGCTGTTTATCGGCTACGGCCCGGACGGTATTCGCGTCCGCGGTCTTCTCGGCGAAGGTTCCCGCATCACGGTGGTACTCGAGGCGCGAATCGTGGCGCCACCAGCCCACGGCGGCCTTGAGGCCGAGCGTGCTGCCGGCCAGCAGATGGCGGGCGGTGCGAGGCATGAGCACCACGTGGTCCACCTCGTTCAGGATCGCGGGCAACATGACCGAGGCCTTCCACGATCCGCCCGCGACCGGCGTGTCCTCGAAAAAGGCGTCCCAGCCAGCTTCCTCGAACACGTGCAGAACTCCGCCCGCCTCTTCGGTTGCCTTCGCCAGGCCGTTGCGCTCCATCAGCTCCCGGGTACTGCCCTGAAGACTGTCCGGGTAGAAGCGGACGAACTGCACGCCCGCCATGTCCGCCACGATCACGCGACCCGCTCCGCGTTCCTTCAGCAGGCCAATCATTGCGCGAACGGCCAACGGATCGGTCGTTGCGGGATAGACGTTTCCGGAGTTGCATGCGGGCTTGAGCAGCACCGTATCGCCACGAGAGAGCCAGGCGAAATCCGTGGCCGCCAGCGCCGCGGCGCGCACGGCCCGAATCGTCTCCTCCGCGGGTGCACCCCTCGCCACGCCTGCGATGGCGACCGGCGCCTGCCCGCGCAGAGCGTACGTACCGGCAGGCTCGCTCTTTGCGAGGCTCTGCTCGGGCAGCATTGCAGCACAGGCCCCGGCGGCAGCCAGCTGACCGAATTTCCGGCGACTCATCAGGCTCGGATCTGCCATGACCTCTCCTCCTTGGGCTCGCCCTCAGGATAGATCAAGCGGTATGTTGCGAAACCCACCGCAAAGGAGACCCGACTGCAAAACCAGGCCCGCGCACCCGCCCCGGAGGGGTGCTTCCAGCGCCGTCGAGTGATCGTGGCGAGCGACATCGATGAGTTGGGCCACGTCAACAACGTGGTCTGGGTGGGCTTCGCGGTCGAGCTGGCGATGGCCCACTCCACTTCCGTCGGGCTCGACATGGCCGCCTACCAGAAACTGGGCGGCGTCTGGGTCGCCCGACGCCATGAGATCGACTACGTGCGCTCCGCTTGCCTGGGCGATGAGATCTTGGAAGAAACCTGGGTCGTCAAGATGCGCGCCGCCCGTTCGATCCGCCGGGCTCGCTTCCTCTCTGCGGATGGCCAGGAACTCGTACGCTGCCGCATGGAATGGGCCTTCGTCGACTTCGACTCCCTACGCCCCCGCCGCGTTCCCCCCGAGGTCCTCACCCGCTTCACCCAGATTCCAGACGCGAATTCCGACTGACCCCGTCCCCGCTCGCTGAGTTTTCTAGCGGGTGGCGGCTTGCAGGCGGGCTTCGAGGGCGCTCAGCTCGTCTTCCAACTCGGAAGGCAGGCGGGTGCCGAACTGCTGATAGTACTCGCGGATCGGCGGAATCTCTGCGAGCCAGCCTTCGATATCGACGGCCAGCAGCTCGGCGACGTCATCGTCGTCGAGGGCGAGGCCGCTGAGATCGAGTTCGCCGGGAGCGGGCACGGTGCCGATCGGGGTTTCCAGGCCATCGATCTTGCCGGTGGTGCGCTCGAAGACCCACTTCAGCACGCGGCCGTTGTCGCCAAAGCCCGGCCAGAGGAAATCACCCCCCGAACTCTTGCGGAACCAGTTGACGTAGAAGATCTGGGGCAGCTTCGCGCCGGGATGATTGCCGATCTCGAGCCAGTGGCCCCAGTAATCGGCCATGTTGTATCCGCAGAAGGGCAGCATGGCCATCGGGTCGCGGCGCAGCTCGCCCACCTTGCCCGCGGCGGCCGCGGTCTTCTCGCTCGACATGATCGAGCCCAGGAAGGTGCCGTGCTGCCAATCGCGGCTCTCGTGCACCAGCGGCACGACCGTGGCGCGGCGACCACCGAACAGGATCGCGCTGATAGGCACGCCCTTCGGATCCTCCCACTCGGGAGCGATCACCGGGCATTGGCTGGCGGGCGCGGTGAAGCGGGCGTTCGGGTGGGAAGCCGGCGTTTCCGTTTCGGGCGTCCAATCGTTGCCACGCCAGTCGATGAGGTGAGCCGGCTTGTCGCTCATCTGCTCCCACCAGATGTCACCGTCGTCGGTCTTCGCCACGTTCGTGAAGATGGAGTTCTTCTCGAGGCTGAGCATCGCGTTCGGATTCGATTTCATGCTCGTGCCCGGCGCCACGCCGAAGAATCCGGCCTCAGGATTGATGGCGTAGAGCTGCCCATCGTCACCAAACTTCATCCAGGCGATGTCGTCGCCGACGGTCTCGACCTTCCAGCCGGGGATGGTCGGGTTCAGCATGGCGAGGTTCGTCTTGCCACAGGCACTGGGGAAGGCAGCGGCGACGAAGCGCACCTCGTTCTCGGGCGAGGTGAGCTTGAGAATCAGCATGTGCTCGGCGAGCCAACCTTCGTCCCGAGCCATGGTGCTGGCGATGCGCAGCGCGAAGCATTTCTTGCCGAGTAGTGCGTTGCCGCCGTAGCCGGAGCCGTAGCTCCATATCTCGCGGGTTTCAGGGAAGTGCACGATGTACTTGTTGTCACCGTTGCAAGGCCAGGGCACGTCGGCCTGGCCGGCTTCGAGCGGATGCCCCACCGAATGCAGGCACGGTACGAACACGCCGTCCGCTCCGAGGGCCTCCAGCACCGGCGCACCCATCCGGGTCATGATGCGCATGTTGGCCACGACGTAGGGCGAATCCGAGAGCTGCACTCCGATGTGTGCGATGCGCGAGCCGATCGGGCCCATCGAGAACGGAATGACATACAGGGTTCGGCCGCGCATCGAACCCTCGAAGTACCCGCGCAGCGTCTCCTTCATTTCAACCGGGTCACGCCAGTTGTTGGTCGGGCCCGCGTCCTCTTCCTTCTCACAACAGATGTAGGTGCGGTCTTCGACCCGGGCCACGTCGGCCGGATCCGAGAGCACGAGGTAACTGCCAGGGCGCTTCGCGTCGTCCAGACGCTCGGCGGTGCCGCTGGCCAGCATCAGTTCGAACATCTCGTCGTACTCGGCCTGGGATCCGTCGCACCAGCGAACCGAATCGGGCTGGGTCAGTGCGGCGATTTCATCGACCCAGGCGAGGAGACGAGCATTGGAAGTAGGGGCGTCGGAACTCATGGGGGCCTCGTTGTTGCTTTGCGATGGGAAATGAAAACGGGCCGAACTGCGCCTCTCTCGAAGGGCGACCCGGACGAAGCTCTGGGCTCGTCCAAGTAGGTGGCCTCCGGGCCCAGGCCGGTGACCCGGCCCGTGCCCGAATCGCCCCATAAAGGGCACAGCGATCCGCTATTGGGCAGATCCTGACACGTTTAGCCGGTAATGGCAGGTGCAGAACCAGGTTTTCCCTTGACCCAAGAGGCCCCGTTTTGGGTAGAATTGGCATGTTTAGTGCCACTTGAAGCAGGAGTGCCCGAATGCCGCTCGACTACGTGGATTTCGAGGATGCGAAGCAGCGAACCGGCCTTCGAATGGTGGTCGTGACCGGCGTTCCGAGCCCTTGGGGCGAGGCCGCCAAGGGCATCCTGCACGTGAAGCAGATCCCCTGGGCTGCGGTGAAGCTCGATCAGGCCAGCGAGACGATGACCGAGTGGACCGGGGAGCAAAGTGGTCCGGTCGCCATTTATGAGAACGAGGCCCCTCGCGGTGGGTGGGCCGAGATCCTGTTGCTGGCGGAGCGGCTTGCACCTCGACCGGCCCTGCTCCCGACGGATGCAGGGGATCGCGCCCTGGTCCTTGGCCTCGCCCATGAGATCTGCGGCGAGATGGGCCTCGGCTGGTGCCGGAGGAACCTGGGGGTGCACGCGGGCCTCGCCGGGGGCGTAGGCTTCCCGAAGCCGATCGCCCAATACCTCGGCAGCAAATACGGCTATCGGCCAGAGGAAGGAGACCTCTACGCCGCGCGAGTGATCGACGTTCTAGGCATGCTGGCGCGACGCCTCCGCGCTCAGCAAGCCGACGGAACCCCGTACCTGCTGGGCGCATCCCTGACGGCAGTCGACATCTACAGCGCGACGTTCATGGCTCTCTTCAAGCCGCTTCCCCCTGAGCAATGCCCGATGCCCGAGGCCATGCGCCCGGCCTTCGAGAGCATGGATGAAGCGACCGCCAAGGCGCTCGATCCGATCCTGCTCGAGCACCGGGATTTCATCTACGCGAAGCACCTCGAGCTACCGCTCTCAATCTGAGCAAGAAAGGGAGTTCCATGCTCAATCCTTCCCGGCGTTGGATGGTTCTCGGAGCTCTCTATGTCGCGTTCTTCAGTTGGTACACCTCATTCGGTGGCCCACTCACTCCCGAAGAGATCGACACCTTCGTCTCCACCTTACAAGAGCGCGACGCACCCCCGGAAACCGTCGCACGCTTTCGCAGGTTCATGGAGTCCGACACGGGCGACGATTTCGTCATGCTCAACGCGATCCAGTTGAACGACGTGCCCAAGCCTGTGCCAGGCGTCGAAGCCGGCGACACCTCCGAGGACGTGCTCAGAAAGTACACCGGGCCCTTCATGGGCCGTGCCCTGCGCAGCGCTGCTCACCCGGTCCTGTTCGGTACCGCTGCCGCGCCCGCCGTGGACGTATGGGGCATCGAAGGCGCCGACGATTGGTCCGCCGGCGGCGTGATCCGCTACCGAAGCCGCCGGGACCTGATGGAGCAAGCCGTCGCCGTCGGACCCTCCGGAATCCACGATTTCAAGATCGCTGCCATGGCCAAGACCATCGCCTTCCCCCTCGACCCCTGGTTCCAGCTGGGCGACCCGCGCCTGCTTCTCGCGTTGATCCTGGGCATCATCGGCCTGATGCACCAGAAGGTCCGCTCAAGCAAGTAGCTTCTCGGCCAGGAGCTGGCGTTGGTAGGTACCGTCTCCGTAGAGCAGCTGATTGTGCAGGCTGCGTTTGAAGAAGAGGTGGACGTCGCATTCCCAGGTGAAACCGATGCCGCCGTGCAGCTGGACGGAGCGATCGGAAGCATAAGCCCCGGCGTCGGAGGCCGCGCTCTTGGCCATTCGGGCGGCGGTTTCCGCGCCATCGTTTCCCTCGTCGATGCAGCATGCGGCGTGGTAGAGGATCGATCGCGCACGATCAATCCCGATCATGACGTCGACCAATGGATGCTTGACGGCCTGGAAGAACCCCAGCGGGTGATCGAATTGCTTGCGGTGTTTGGCGTATTCGACCGTGGTCTGGAGTTGCCACTCGCTGGTGCCGCAGAGATCCGCCGCGACCGTCACGAGCACCGAGGGCCATGCGCGCTCGAGGGCGGTGGCGGCATCCCGGCTGACCACGTTCGCTGTCGGGATGCGGACTTCGCGGAATCCGATCGAGGCCTGGTCGCGGGTCAGATCGTGAATGTGGTCACGCTCGAACTCGAGCCCCGCCGCATCCGAAGGGACGACGCATAGAAGCAGCGCATCTCCCAGGCGCGCCGTCGTCACCAGCAACTCGGCCTTCTGCGCGTCCTGGACGAAGCTCGCACGACCCGAGAGAACGATCGCATCGCCCTCCTCCCGCGCAGATACATCCGTGTCTCCTGCCGCCCAGCTTCCGCGAGCATCCGTGATCGCCAGCGTGGCAGACGCGCCATCCGCGATGCGCGCGAGCCATGCTGCCGCCGCATCCGGCTCGCCCTCGCGCAGCACGTAGGTCGCGTTCAGCGTGGAGATCAAGGGTGAAGGCAGCGCATGGCGCCCGACCTCCTCGACCAACCCGACGATCCCCGCGGCCTTGAAGCCAGCGCCACCGGCGGTTTCGGGCACCGCCAGGCCGGTCCAACCCAGCTCCACGATCTGCTTCCACAGGCCCTCGTCCCAGGTGCTCGGCTCCCCACGCTCGTAGACGGCCTCCGGGTCAGCGGCTACGAGCGCGCGCAGCTTCTCCACCGGTAGCTGCTCATCGAGAAACTTCCGCGCCAGATCGCGAAGCAGCTCTTCATCTTCGCCAAAGCCGAAATCCTTCGGGGCTCCTGAGCTTGCCATCTCCCGGCCCTCCTACTTCGATTTCGCCAGGCCGAGTACGCGCTCGCCCAGGATGTTTCGCTGAATCTCGTTCGTACCGGCTGCGATCGTATGCCCATATGAGTTCATGTACGCCAGCGGCCAATGCCCTTCGTCCGGGGCATTCCGGTCGAGCTTGTAGAGCGTGCCATGCGCTCCCGCGATCTCGACACCCAGCTTCGCGTTGTCCTGGGAGAACTCGGAGCCGGTCACCTTGGATTGCAGGGGCAAGCGCATCGGATGATCGCAAAGCGCCGGAACCCGGGCGCGCCGCCCGTTCTGCCGAATCCCCTCCGCGACGATCGCCCGCTGAACGATCGCATCGCGGGTCGCGGGATCCTCGATCGCGGGAACCCCGTTCCGAAAGCTCTTCCGCGCCAGATCGATCAACTGTCGAATGGGCGGAACACGCTCCCCACTCGTTCCGCCGGCGCTCTCTGCCGCACCCCGCTCGTAGGTGAGCGTCGTCATCGCGACAGTCCAACCCTTGCCGACATCATCGAGGCGCAACGCATCAGCGATCACTGCATCCTCGAAAAGAACCTCGTTGAAGCCGCTCTCCCCGGTCATCTTCACCAGAGGCCGTACCGTCACACCCGGGTGTCCTTCGATCGGCGAGAGGAAGTACGTCAGGCCGTCGTACTTGTGGTCGCGGCTCGTGCGCGCCAGCAGGATCATCCACTGCGCGAAGTGCCCGAGACTCGTCCAGACCTTGTGGCCGTTCACGACCCACCCATCGCCCTGCGGCACGGCCATGGTCTGCTGATTGGCCATGTCTGAGCCCGCACCCGGCTCGCTGAAGCCCTGGCACCAGATCTCGTCCCCGCGAAGCGCCGGCCGAATGAACTTCTTCTTCTGCTCCTCGGTTCCGTGCACGAGGATCGTCGGCACCGCCATGTTGAGGCCGACGATGTTGATCATGAAGGGCGTGCCTGCCCGACCCATCTCCTGGTTGGCGATACGCTGAAAGCCCTGATGGCCTCCGCCGCCGTACTCACTCGGAATATCGGCACCGACCAGACCGGCATCGAAGCATTTGCGCTGCCAATCGACCAGGTAGTCGCGCTGGGTGGTGGTCATCACCTCGATCGGAAGGGGTCGGCAGCCGCTCGGGTGAGGGGGGCGGGGCGTTCTCGGCCAGCCAACTGCGAGCGTATTCCTGAAACTCTCGTTCTTCTGAGCTGAGTTCTGCGGCTGCCATCGAAATCTCCTTGCGTGGGGACGCCAACGTTCCCCCTTCGCAGTCGGGCTGGCGGCATAGTACCGTTCTCCACATGGTCCGTCCCGACTTGAACCTCCCCTACATCGTGATCACTGGGGATACCCACGCCGGAGCTTCGGTGGCGATGTACCGAGAGTACCTGGATCCGGGCGAGCGCGACGCGTTCGACGCATGGCGCGGGGCGTACAAGAACCCGTCCAAGAAACACCTCGGCGGAAAGAAGACGAAGAATTGGGATTCGGCCGAGCGCACGGCCGATCTCGAATCGGACGGCGTCGTGGCGGAAGTGATCTTCCCGAATACCGTGCCGCCGTTCTACGACAAGGCCTACCACGTCTCTCCGAGCGCCAAGCCCGACCGCTACCGCCGATGGCTCGCCGGCACCCGCGCCCACAACCGCTGGATGGCCGACTTCTGCGCCGAAGCTCCGGAGCGTCGCGCGGGGATCGGGCTCCTCCACTTGAACGATCTCGACGAGGCGCTCGCCGACGTCGAGTGGATCGCCGAACACGGCCTCCGGGGTGGCGTGCTGCTTCCGCTCCCCGCACCGGACGATGCGCATCTGAAGCCGCTCTATGCGCCCGAGTACGATCGATTGTGGGCCGCCATCCAGGATCACGATCTCGTGATCAACCAGCATTCGGGCCAGGGATCGCCGGAGTACGGAACCGATCCAGGTGGTGATGCCCTCTGGGTACTCGAAATGTCGTTCATGGTGCAACGCGGCTTTACCCAGCTGATCCTGGGCGGCGTCTTCGAACGCTTTCCCCGGCTGCGTTTCATCCTCACGGAGAGCGGCTGCGCCTGGGCCCCGGGCCTGCTTCGGCGCATGGACGGCGTTCACATGGGCATGAAGATGGGCATGATGGGCGAGGTGGACTACTCCAGATCGAAGCCGTTGGCCGAGCCACCGAGCTTCTATGCCCGACGCAATTGCTGGTACGGCGCAAGCTTCCCCTCGCCCCAGGACATTGCCGGGCGAGAGTTCGTGGGCATCGATCGCATCCTCTGGGGCAACGACTACCCCCACTACGAGGGCTGTTATCCGCATTCCCGCGAAAACATGCGCCTCGCGTTCTCCGATGTCGATCCGGACCAGGTGCGCATGATGTTGGGCAGCAACGCCGCCGCGCTTTATGACTTCGATCTCGAAAGGCTCCGACCCGCAGCGGAACGAATCGCCATCACTCCCGAGATGGTCCGGGTCCCGCTCGACGAGATCCCCGATTCCTCCTGCCCGACCTTCCAGAGGGCGAAGTACGAGCGAGCGCGGGCCTGAGAAACACGACCGCTTCTCAATCAAAGAATGCGGGTGCGACGAATCGCTCGACGAGGGTGCGCTCGGCTTCGTCACTCTCTTCGGGCATCCCAAGCAATGAGATCACAATGCGTACGAACCAGCGTGCGCGCATCTCGCCTTCGGCGTCGTCACCCGCCGAGCCAAAGAGGCGCGCCACGAATGCCGCCGTGAGGGCACCCGTCACCTCGGAAGAACGGCCCATGCGCGCGGCCAGACCGGAAACACCGGGCTCGAACCAGGCCGCGGTAGCCGGATTGGCGCGAACCTCCCGGACAGAGCCGAGGATGAACTCCACCAACCGCTGCTGAGGGTCCGCGATGCGACCGACGCTTTCGCGAACGCGCTCGACGATCTGCGATGAGGCCCGATCGACGTACGCGACATGAAGCTGGTGGCGATTCTCGAAGTAGCGGTAGAGCGTACCCCTGGAACAGCCGGCGGCTTCCGCGATCTGGCTCATGCCAGCGGCAGAGACACCGATCTCCGCGAAGATCTTGTCGGCCGCGTCGAGGATCCGATCCACGGCGACGTCGGGCTGCTCTTCTCTCAGCCAGCCCGTTCCCACTAAGCCAGGCCCTTGGCGTCGAAAGGCAGGAATTCGAAGCGCCGTACGAAAGGGCCCGCTGCATAGCGGCCCGCCTCCGCATCGACCGAAAACTCCGGGCAGCGCCGCAGGAGTTCTTCGAGGGCGATGCTGGCCTGGAGCCTTGCAGCCGCAGCTCCGATGCAATGATGCGGGCCGTAGCCGAAGGTGAGGTGCCGGCGAACCTTGCGGGTCACATCGCACTCCGCCGCATCCCCTCCGAACTCGCGTTCGTCCCGATTGGCCGAGCCGTAGAGAAGCAGCACCTTTCGTCCCGCCGGAATCGTCGTGCCCTCGATCGTCACATCGCGCGTTGCGGTACGCGCAAGGCCTTGGACTGGCGAACTGAGGCGCAAGAACTCCTCGAGAGCGTCTTTCATGCGCTCGGGCTCTTCGGCCAGGCCCGCACGCTGCTCTGGATGCCGGCTGAGCAGCTCGAGCGCGCCACCGAGCAAGCCTGTCGCAGTGTCATTGCCCCCGGTGACCATCGTGAAGCCCATACCCAGGATCTTGGCGAGCGAAACCTCTTCGCCGCCTTTCAAGCGGCCGTGCACCAGGGCGGAGATCATGTCCTCGCCCGGCTCGCGACGTCGCTTCTCGATCAGGTCATTCAGGTAGGCGAACATCTCCCCAACGGCCTCGGTGGCCTCGAGCAGGTTGCCTTCGGCGTTGGCCGCGACGATCGCGCTGCTCCAGCGATCGAAGAGTGCCCGGTCCTCCGACGGCACACCCAGGAAATGGGATACGACCAGGCTCGGGAGCGGCTTCAACAGCTCCGCGACCACGTCGCCCTCGCCCTGCTCCCGCAGCCGTTCGACCCGCTCGACCACGAACGCGCGCAACATCGGTTCGAGTGCCTTCACCTGCTGTGGCGTGAATCGCTTGATCGCCAGCTTGCGAAGCGCAGTGTGCGCGGGAGGATCCATCATCACGATCGGCGCCTCGATGCCGAGCTTCTCCATCTCGCCGTAGTGGAAGGTGAGACCGTCGGCTGAGGAGAAAGTTCTTGCATCCACCACGGATGCGAGCACGTGCTCGAAGCGAGAGAGCACCCAATAGTCCTCGCCCTCCCCGTTGTCCGGGACCCGGTGGACGGGATCGTCGTCGCGCAGCGCCCGGTACATCGGGAAGGGATCGCGCCAACGCTCGGCGCCGCAGGGTTCGAAACAGGCTTTGGGCATGATCGACGCGGTGACCTCCAGGATGGGCTCGAATCTCCTATATAACATTTTCATATTTTTGTTCAACAATGATTGAGCCAGTGCCGAAGCCTCGAACCGCACATCCTGCGACGTGAAGTGGCCCGGGTAACGGCGTACGATGCGGTTTCCGCATTCATGCCGGGGGGAATCATGCGTCTCTGCGTCACCATCTTCATGGTCAGCTTGTTCGCCACACCGGTCTTTGCCGAGCCGAACACGGTCGCCGGTCCCGATCCGGCCGCTTCTGAACAGAACCAGTTGCTCTGGGGCGATACCCATCTCCACACGAACAACTCCTTCGACGCCTTCCTGAACCGGAACATGACGGCGGATCCGGCCACGGCTTATCGCTACGCCAAGGGGCTGCCGGTGATCCATCCGTATCACCGGGCGCGGGTGCAGATCGAGACGCCTCTCGACTTCCTGGTGGTCGCCGACCACGCGGAATATCTGGGCGTGATCCGCCACATCGTGGAGACTGGGATCCCGAGAGAGGGGCTCGGCCTCATCGATCGGATCATCGCGTGGCGAGCCCAGGATCTGATTCGGGACGCGATCGAGAACAACGAAGGCGGTGCATTCTTCACCTCGCTCCTTCCAGACACCCAGGACGTCGAAACCGCGGCCGCCAACCCGCCGAACGCTGCGATCCCGAACTACCAGATCATGCAGCGGACGACGTGGCAGGAAGCCATCCAGCTGGCCGACGCCCACAACCAGCCGGGCACGTTCACGGCATTGATCGGCTGGGAGTGGAGTTCGATCCCGGCCGGCGCCAACCTGCACCGGGTCGTCTTCACCAGCAGCGATGCCAGCCTCGCCTCCCAGTACCAGCCCTGGAGCTCCGCAGACAGCATGTACCCGGAGGATCTCTGGGCCTGGCTCGACGAGACCTCGAAGCAGACCGGTGCCGAGTTCGTAGCCATTCCGCACAACTCGAACATCTCCAAGGGTTACATGTTCGCCGAGACCTCCCTGCGCGGGGAGCCGATCGGGCCGGAGTATGCGCAGACCCGCGCGCGCTGGGAGCCGGTGGTCGAGGCAACCCAGATCAAGGGCGATTCGGAGACCCATCCGGACGTCTCCCCGGACGATCCCTTCGCCGACTTCGAGACGTACACGCACTACATCCAGCAGCAGCCGCCGCCCTACAAGGCCGGCGCGGGCGACTACGTGCGGAGCGCACTGCTGCGAGGCCTCGCCATCGAAGAGAAGATCGGCTTCAACCCCTACCGCTTCGGACTGATCGGCTCGACCGATGCACATACGGGCATTCCGTCCGCAGAAGAGCCGAACTTCTGGGGAAAGATGGCCCGGGATTCGACACCGGAGACGAAGCAGACGACCTGGCGCGGCGACGGCGGCCCGAACGGCTGGACGATGTCCGCCTCGGGCCTGGCCGCTGTGTGGGCGCCGGAAAACAGCCGTAGCGCAATCCTCGAAGCGTTCCGACGCAAGGAAGTGTATGCCACCACAGGCCCGCGCATCGTGGTGCGGGTATTCGGAGGCTGGGGCTTCGGCGCGGCAGACGCGGAGGCGCCCCAGTTGGCCGAGGTCGGCTACGCCGGCGGCGTTCCGATGGGCGCCGATCTCCCTGCCCGCGAAGGTGGAGGCGCGCCGCGCTTCCTCGTTCACGCTGCCAAGGATCCGAAGAGCGCCCACCTGGATCGGGTGCAGATGGTGAAGGGCTGGATCGACGCGGCGGGCGCCACCCACGAGCACGTCCACGACCTGGTCTGGTCTGGGGATCGCGTGGCGAACGCTTCCGGCAGCGTGCCCACCGTAGGCAACACCGTGGACACGGAGACAGGTACCTACACCAACGACATCGGGGCACCTACCCTCGCCGCCGTCTGGGAGGACCCGGACTTCGACCCCGCCCAGAACGCCTTCTACTACGTCCGCGTGCTGGAGATCCCGACGCCTCGCCATTCCGTCGGCGATGCCCTGGCCCTCGGCCTGGATCCGAAGGAGATCGAAGGGCCGTGGTGGATCCAGGAACGCGCCTACACCTCGCCGATCTGGTACCGGGCCACACCGTGAGGAGTTGGCGGGCACTTCTCGCCACCATCTGTGTGGCCATGCCAGCCTTCGGTGCGGGCATCGAGCGTTCGAAGCCCCACCAGGCGACGAACGAAGAGATGTTCGGCTGGGCCACGGAAGTGGTGCGCATCACCGAGCGCCACCCGCAGATGCGGCGAATGGGCACACCAGGCGACGCGGAGGTTCGCTCCTACATCGCGAAGAAGCTGCGTAGCTTCGGCATCGAAGATGTGGAAGAGCAACCCTACGACCTGAGCTATCGCCACTACGAACGCTGGCAGCTCGTCGTAGACGGCGAAGAAGTGCCCTGCTTCTTCATGCGAGGCGCGGGCTACAGCGCGAGAACCGGCATCGAGGCACCGCTCACCTTCGTCGGCGAAACGATCGACCGGGACGCCGACTTCACGGGACAGATCGTGGTCTTCGAGATGCGCGGCCAGGCGATTCCCGGCAAGGTCGCCGCCAGCCTCTCCGATTTCGTCTACGACCCGAACGGAACCCTCGCCAAGGGCACGTTCGGAGGCAAAGCCGGCCCCATTCCCGCGAACTTTCCGGTCAGCTACTACCTCGCCGCCGACCAGGGCGCGGTCGGCATGATCGCCATCCTGAAGGATTACGACACAGGGACCGACCGCTTCTACTCGGACCCCTCCGCAATGGTGCAGACCCGGGTGCCCGGGCTGTTGGTTGGCCGCTACGTCGGAGAGCAGCTCGCCCTGAAGCTGAAGAACGCAACGGAACCCGTCACAGCGCGACTCGTTCTCGAAGGCGAGGTACGAAACTCGACTTCGGCGAATATCGTCGCGACATTGCCAGGCCAGAAACCAGAGACCGTGCTGGTCAACACCCACCACGATGCGGGCTGGGTCGGAGGCGTCCAGGACGCTTCCGGAATCGCCTCGGTCCTCGGCCTGGCGCAATACTACGCAAAGATCCCGAGCAACTTCCGCCAGAAGACCTTGCTCTTCGTCTTCGACGGAAGCCACTACGACTGGAACTACCCGATGGGGGCGAACATCTTCGCCGATGCGAACCCGGACGTGATGAACGAGCTGGTCCTGGCCATCGGCATCGAGCACGTGGCCAAGAAGTTCCGCGCCACCCGCGAGGGTTACGTCGATACCGGGGAGATCGAGCCACGCATCCTCTTCACACCCCCGAATCGCATCCTCTTCGAAGCGGCCAAGCGATCCATCGTCGCCAACGATCTCCACGATGTCGTCGTTCCGAAGCCCGGCGCCTTCACACTCTTCGGAGAGACCCAGGGCTTCTTCCTGCGCGGCTTTCCCAGCTTCTCCTACATCTCCGGCCCGGAGTACCTCTTCCTCGCCGACGACACCCTCGACAAGGTGGCCAAGGAAGAATTCGAAGCCGTGGTGGGCACCTTCATCGGAATCATCGACGCGGCGATGTACGTCCCTGGTGCGTGGCTCCAAAGGATCGACCGCTGAGCGACGAGGCTCAGCCGGCCGAATAGCCTCCGTCGACATTCCATGTCTGCCCGGTGACGAAGCCCGCTGCCTCGCTGCAGAGGAACAGGACGGTCGGCGCCACATCTTCCGGCTGTCCCCATCGACCGAGAGGCGTCCGATCGAGTTGCGGCTTCTCGAGGGCTTCCACGCCCTTCATCACCGCAGTCATGTTCGTGAGGATGATGCCCGGCGCGACGGCATTGACCCGAATGCCCTCACCCGCCCAGGCGACGCCAAGGTTCTTGGTCATCTGAACGACACCGGCCTTCGCAGCGGCATAGCCGGGAACCATCGGAACCGCGAAGAAGGCAGACATCGAAGCGAGATTCACCACACTGGCGCCGCCAGGGAGCGTGCTGGCCGCGAGCTTTCCCTTGCAAGCGACCGACAGTCGGTAGGCCGCAAAGAGGTTGATCGCCACGCTTTCCTCGAAGACATCCGGAATCGCTTCGTTCTTGCCGCCGGGAAAGCTGGCACCCGCGTTGTTCACGAGCACGTCCAGGCGGGGTAGCTCCTCCGCCAACTGGCTCAATCCCTCGCGATCGGTCGCCTGAAGCGGCAGGTAGTGAAACGCCGAAAGATCATGGTCGTAGTCTGTCGCTCTGGGGCGCGTCCCCGTGATCGTGACGTCGGCACCTGCCCTCCCAAAGGCTCCTGCGATTCCAGCGCCGATGCCGTTCGAGCCACCGGTGACCAATACCGAGGCCCCGGAAAAATCGAAGCGCACACTCGATGTCAACTTCTCAGTCCTCCACTCGCACAGGGAACCGCTCGTAGTAGAACGCGAAACGCTCTCGCAACTCTCCCGGGTCAACGCCGAAATCCGCCTTCAAGTCGTAGGCGATTCTCCCGTGCTTACCGCGCGGATTTTTTTTCATGTAGGCCTGCAACTGGCCTTGGGATTGCGCCGTCTTCTCTAGGCCTGCGAGCTGAGAGATCCGCTCCACGGTCGCGAGATCATCCTGCATGAACTCGTGGAAGAGGATATCGAGGCTCTGGATTTTGGGGACGAGTTCGCGATCCATGACGCATCGCCGAAGCAGGTGCTCGATGCGATCGATCCAATACGCCGCGGTGGCCGGAGGATCGACCCGCTTGCAGCGAAGCCGATCCCCGTAGCAGATCATGGTGATGGCCGAAGCGATGACCGAAACCGGATCGCGATGTGTGAAGGCGATGGTGGCATCCGGGAACGTATCGATCAGCGGACCGAGCTGCTCCAGATGCTGAGGTGACTTCAAGACCCAGCGGCTCGGGCCACGTTGAAACTGGAGAATCTGGAGCGCCCGCTTCAGGTAGGCGTAGTGCGGCCGCTGGTCGTGCGCGTAGTAGTAGTCGCGCCAGCGCGGGATGGTTGCGATCCACTCGATGGTGTAGGTCGAGAAATCCGGCCCCTGAAGCTCGATCTCCTCATGCACGTGATCCGGCGCCATGTCGTGCATGTTCTTCAGCAACGGCATCAAACTGGATTGCAGCTCGTGGCCCTGAACGCACCGCTGCCGACGCTGATCGTCTTCGCCAGAAGCCGGCACGGGCTCGAGGCTCTCCCAATAGGGCATCGAGCGCAACCGCCGATCTGCGGCGATCAAATTCAGCAGGTGGGTCGTCCCGGAGCGCGGAAGGCCCACCACGATGATGGGCCGTTCGATCTTAAGCTCGAGAACATCTGGATTCCGCCTGACGAAGTCTTCCATGCGCAGCCGGGCCGACGCATAACGAACACAATCCCGGTAGGCGCCCACGCGCCCTACTCCGCTGAGGGTCTCGTCGGCCTCCAGGCTCTCGAGCCAGAGATCGAGCCGCTCTTCGAAATCCCGCGAGCCGAAATCCGAGAGGCCCGTCCTCTTCTCCGCCTCGCCGAGCACGCGTTCGCGGCGAAACACGATTTCAATCTTCTCGGCCCCCTCCCGCACGGCTTGCTGCATCGGCGTGAGTACGGGGTTGGCAAGGTCCTCGATGCGAATCGCCGGAGGGCGATCGCTCACTGGCCGATCTGCCAACCCGACGCCGCCAGGAACTTCTCCATGAAGGAAGCCTCGTACGCCTCTTCGGGGTTCTCTCGTACCATCTGGTCGAGCGTGGCTGCATCCTCACCCACGAGGATGCGCCATTGGCCCTTCCGCACACCCTCGAGAATGATGCGCGCCGCCTCGGACGCGGTCATGGGTGCGTTGTCCCGGAACTCTTCCGCGCGCTGCTGGAGAGCCTGACGGATCTGATCGTTCGTCACGCCTCCCGTCTCGAAACCCATGCGCGCCATCTGCTCGCGCGCTTCCTGCAACTCGTCATCGGACATCTCCTTCGGATCGCGCCCCAGGATCTTGCCTGAGTTGATCACGATCGAGGTACCGATATGGCCCGGCATGACCAGCGACGCCTTGAGATGGGGTGCGTTGAGTCGGAAGTCATTGACCAGCGCCTCGGTGAATCCCTTCACCGCGAACTTGGCCGCGCTGTAGGCCGTATGAGCCGTGAGCGGCCCGAGCGAAGCCCAGAACCCGTTCACACTGCTGGTGTTGATGAGATGTCCCTCATCACTCGCCAGCAGCAAGGGCAGGAACGCCCGCGTACCGTAGTAGACGCCCTTCCAACAGACGTCGAAGGTCTTCTCCCACTCGTCCCGATCGCCAAGTACGAGGCTTCCTCCGCCGCCGATCCCCGCGTTGTTGAAGACGAGGTGGACGCAATCCGTTTCGTGCTCGGCAACGACGGCATTGCGGAAGGCCAGCAGTTGATCTTCCTGGGATACGTCGGCCTGATGGGTCGTAACCCGAACGCCCGCGGGAGCACCCTCCTCGCAAAGAGCCTTCGTCCGCGCCATCGTCTCTTCCGCGACATCGCACATCGCAACGTGACAGCCTTCTCGAGCGAGCTGGATCGCCAACTCTCGGCCCATGCCGGTCCCGCCGCCGGTGATCACCGCAATCCTGTCGTCGAATCGATCCATCGGGTCCTCCTGAGGCGGCAAGGGTAGCCCGATCCGGGGCCCTCCGCGGCGAGGAGGCGCTACTCGACGTCGGGAGATCGCCCGAACGAGCCAGGCCGATAGCGGAAGGCCACGTGCTGTGACTTCGGCTCGACCCCCTCGAAGAGAGCGACCTGCTCGAACCACTCGGTGTTGTCCAACATCGCCCGGGCCTCGGGCCGACGCCGCTTCGAGAGCTTGGGGCGGTTGAAGGTCACGAAGAGAGGCAAGCCTTCACGGTCGGCTTGGCGCATGATTTCACGAACGGCTTCGGCGGTGGGCAGATCGACAGAACGCGGGTCGTAGAACCTGGGCGGTCCGTAGACGGCTCCCGTCAAGATGTGTTCCTGCTCCGGAGCATGAACATCCGGATTCGGGCGAACGGCGAGAACCATGTCTCTGGTGGGTTGAAGTGCCCGCTCTCGCACGAGTTGACGCATGGGCTGGGTCACCATGGCGAAGGCGATGAGCCAACCCACAGCTCCGACTGCAGCAACCCTGCGTCCCTTCGAGCCAAATGCGGCTGGAAGTGTCAGGCCCGCTCCCACCAGCATGGCGACCGCAGGCAGCCCGTGAATCAGGTACCAGGGGTAGAGGTGATCGCCACGAGCCGCAGCCAGAAGGATGGTAAGCGGCGCCGGGAGCACCAGCGTAACCAGGGCTCCGACTGCCGGGCTGCCGCGCCTTGCCATGCGCAAGGCGCCGATCAAGATCGCCCCCAACATCACAGCCAGCACGAGAACAGTCGCCAGATGATTCCCGGCAAGCTGGTCTTGCAAGGAAGCGAACCCCTCCCGAGAGTTCTCCCATGGCATGCCGATGATCAGATAGCTGCCGACATGCGCCAGGAGATAGGCCGTCACCTCGCCCTTCCAGACATCCGAGTAGGGGAGAAACTGCATCATGTTCGGCAGGTTCATCTGCAACCACGCCAGGCCGGCCAACGCGTTGGTAGCCAGGTAGCGCGTGGGTTGAATCGCCCGGATCTTCCCCGATGCGCGGACCAGCTCCACGAAGAGGAAGACATTCGCCACCACGAGCACGAAGAGCGCGCCTGGATAGGTCCAGAGAACCAGCATCTCGACGCCACCAAACACCATCCACCGTAGCCAGGTGCCGCGTTCCAACACACGCAACAGGGCGATCACGAGTGCAGGAAGCAGCGCCAGCAGGAAGGCGTAGCCCCGAACTTCAGCGGCGTAGCGTAGGTACCAGGGATGGAGCGCCAGAACCCACGCAGCGACGAGCCCTGCCAGGGGTAGGCCCGTTCGCCAGAGCAGCCACGCCAGGGTTCCGAGGCCCGCCAGTGCCCCAGCCAACGCGGGGAGGCGAACGACCACCTCGTTCACCCTTTCATCCTCGGGGCGAACGACAGCTGACCATCCCGCGTGGGCAATCCGCGCCACCACGGAGTACGGAACATGATTGTTGGGCTTGCGATAGTAGAAGAACGTGTCCTTCCATCCGACGTCCGAGTACTCGAGGCTTCCGTTCTCCTCGAGGGCGTACTGCCCGGCGATGGACCGGAGGACCATGTACTTCTCGTCCTCCCAGAGTGAATGGGAAAGACGTGGTGCAGCCGCGAACGCCAACCCCGCCATGGCCAGGAGCACACCCACGATGAGCCAGCGAGGCGGACGCGGGGCGGGTGAAGCGAAACGCGGGAAGTCGGGTACCTCCGCGGGCCCCCGCCAGCGGCGCCACGATGCCAGCACCGAAGACACGGCGATCAGATTGACCAGGGCCATCCACCAGGTGTACGTGGTCGCATAGTCCACCGGGCGGACACGCTTGCCCGCAGCTTCCCGCTCGGCGATTCCATCTGAAAACGGGTTGCCGGCAAACACCAGGATGAGAAGCAACACGACCCAGACGCCCCGCAGCAGCCAGACAATCGGGGGCAGATGGGCCATGGCTGGTAAGCGAGACGCGGGCACGGCGAAATCCTTCCAGGTTCGAGGTGACCAGGCCCGATACGAGCGAGACCAGGGTCCCGTTTCGGGATGAGGATCCGATGAGGAGTCACCCCAAGGGCACGCTAGCGAAATCCCCGCCGGAGTAGGGGGTCGCCGGGCCTACCGCCGAGCCACCCTGGCCTGGGTGTCGAACTCGAAGCGCGCTGCAGACGATCGAATCTCCCGCGCGAGCTGCTCAGCCAGCGAGAGCCGCCTGGCTGAAGGCAGCCATCTCCGCGAATTCGTCCTGGATCGAGGCTCGCTCTCCACAGCGCTGCATCCAGGCTGCCAGGTGAACGTGTTCCTGCGAGGGAGGCACGCCCATGCTCGCGGCGGCTCCCAGGAACACCATCACACCGATGTCCGCAATGCTGAACGCGCCGTCGCAGAGCCACGTGCGACCTGCGAGCTCCTTCTCGAGTGTCGCGTGGTGTTGAGCGAGCCTGGCCTGGGCGGCTTCCAATCGAGCCGCATCGCGGCCTTCTGGCGCTGCAGGGTAGAAAGTCTCTTCGATGACACCCCACACCGCGGGAAAGACGATCTCGTCTGCCCACGCTTCGAATTGGCGAGCCCGTGCGCGGCCAGCCGCGCCCTCGGGCAGCAACGGAGTGCCCGCGTGGGCCTCTTCGAGATGGATCAAGATGAGCGTCGAATCGCAAACCACGACATCGCCGTCCACGAGCACCGGCACTTGCCCTTTCGGGTTCAGCGCCGCCACCTCCAGATGATGCGGCAGATATCGATCCCTGGAGTTCCAATCCACCTCGACTCGCTCGTAGGCCAGGCCCTTCTCTGCAAGGGCGATCCGAACCTTGGCGGTGAAAAGGCTGAGAGGGCCCGAATAGAGTTTCATGCTGGTCTCCCGACGTGCATTCCGAGCGTGCCCGAACGAGCGCGCAGCGAACAGGGCCAATCCACTCGGATCCGTTGGGACCAGTCCGTCAGGAGCTTTCGCGATCCACGCCAAAAAGCGCGCCCGCCCGAGCCAATGCGGCGCCACTGCCGAAGGCAAGGAGGCGATCGCCCCCGCGCAGCCGGAAATCCGGTGGCGGGTTCGCAGTGGTGGTGCCATCTCGATCAACGGCCAGCACACTTATGCCGGTGCGCGCACGCAGATCCAGCTCGACGAGGGAGCGCTCGGGCCCGAATTCGTCGGGAAGCTCGATCCACTCGCTCGAGACCTGCTGCAACAGCTCCTTCAACCAGGGGTCGAGAGCCAGGGCCGCCGGCTGGCGAAGCTGGGAATATCCCTCCGTCCGAAGCTCGGTACAGAAGCGTTCAACCGATCCTTTGGGGATTTCGAGTTCGTAGAGGGTCTTGGCCACGAGGTCGATCGTTCCCTCGAGCTCGTCGGCCACCACCCGACGCGCACCGGCGGTTTCGAGCGCGTCGATCTCGAGCAGGTAACGCGTGCGCGCGAGGACGACGACCCGTGGCGCGAGCGCATGAGCCCGGCTGACGATCTGGCGTGTGGCAACCGGGTCGTTCACCGCGACGACCAGCAGACGCGCACGATCGAGCTTCAGCTGCTCCAGCAGGCCCATCCGCGTCGCATCTCCCCAGATGACGTTCGCACCGCCGCGGCGCGCTTCCTTGGCCGCAATCGGGTTGGCTTCGACCGCCGCGAACGGAACACCGACGGCCTCGAGGACCCGGGCGACGTTTCTCCCGGCCAACCCGAAACCCACGATGATGGCGTGGCCACTGAGCTCGGCCGTTGCGTCGATTTCTTCGGGAGACGACTCCGTCGTTCCCGCGATACGTGTAGCGAGCTTCTCTCCCGTCCGAATCAAGAGCGGCGTGGCGATCAGGCTGATCACGGACGCTGCCACGAAAGCCTGGGTCAGCTCCGCATCGAGCAGCTTGGCGTCGCTGGCAACCTGGACGAGAACGAATGAGAACTCCCCGGTCTGGGCCAACGCCACGCCGGCCAGCACTCCGATTCGCGCTCCGGTACGCAGGACCGCGCTGACGGAGATTGCCGTGATCGTGCCCTTCAGGAGGATGGCGGCCGCGACCAGAAGAAAGACGGTGGGAGCCTGCGTCCACGCCACCTCGAAGTCCATCAGCATGCCGATCGCCGTAAAGAAGATCCCCAGCAACAAACCGCGAACGGGCAGAACTTCCGAGATCAGCTGCGGCCCCCAGGGCGAACTCGAGAGCACGAGACCCGCCAGGAAGGCGCCGACCGCCAACGTCAGACCAAGCCCCTCCGCCGCAAGCGCGCCGCCGATCACCGCGAGAATGGCGACGAGGGTGAAGACCTCCCGGGAGCGAACCGCCGCCGCGCCGGCAAGCAGGCGAGGCAGTGCGAAACGCGCGACGACGTAGAAGGCCGCTACCGCGACGACCGCGCGAAGCACGGCCTCGAGCACCGGCCACGCGCGGATCGGGCCGTCCGTCGCCAGAAGCGGAATCGCCAGCAGGAACGGAACGATGCAGAGATCCTGAACCAGAAGAATCGAAACCGCGACCTGCCCGTGGGGCGCATGAACCTCCCCACGCTCACTCAGCATGCGAATGACCAGCGCGGTGCTCGACATCGCGACCAAGGCGCCTAACACGAGTGCCGTTCGCCCGGGCAGCCCGAACAGGCTGGCCAGCCCACTCACGACCAGGAGCGTGCCTCCCACCTGAAGCACGCCTGCAGCTACGCCCGTGCGCAAGAGGCTCCGAACCCGCTCGAGCGGCAGCTCGAGGCCGATCTCGAAGAGCAGGAAGACCACCCCGAACTCGGCGATCGCCCGCACATCCTCGGGATTCGGGGCCAGGGCGAGCCCCCCTGGGCCCGCAATCGCACCCATGACGAGGAAGCCGGCGATGGAGGGAAGCCCCAGCCGCTCGAACAATGCAGCGCCCGCTGCGGCGAATACCAGCAGTACCACCAGCTCATGAAGCAATGCCGGCTCGTGCACGGTCGAAGCGTAGGGGACACCGCCCGATGGCTCCCCCTCCTCATGAACGCCGCTTCGCTTCTCTCGCGAGGTACGGGAGTCGCCGGGGCTGGGCACAGGCCGGGCGGAATGGCTCGGCCGGGGGTCGGGTGGCCGCGTAGAGAGTTGGACAGGGTGTTGCCCTTTGCGGCTACGCCGCGGGCAACCTACGCGCACGCCGAGACTGGGCCTATGCCTGCGCTTTATTTCCGCCCGGCCTGCGCCCAGCCCCGGCGAAGCGGTACCGGTTGCCTGCACGGCCAATCGCGGGGCGGCGGGCGGACAGCGCGGAAGTAAAAGCGGAGCCGGGCCCGAGAGTACGCGCCCTCCCGCAGCGAGCTCGGCAAACTCGGTGCAGGCGCGTTCGAGGGTCTGGTGAGCCATGAAGCGCTGGCCGCCCGCCGGCCCGCGATCCGCCACGAGAAGCAGAGCGGCCTCCAAGAGGGCAGGCGTCTAGGTCACCGCCCCGGCCGCCTTGAGCTCGAGAATGCGCTCCATGTCCAGGCCCAACTCCTCCAGGATCTCATCCCCGTGCTCGTTGAACTCGGGCGCGCGCGAGGTGGGCGTGGGCTCCTCATCGAACTGAACCGGCGAGGCAACCAGTTCGAACTCCGTGCCTTCTTTCGTTGTCGTCTTGGCGAGATAGCCGTTGGCCAGGACCTGGGAATCTTCGACCACCTCGAGCGTATTCTGCACCGGTGCCCATTGGCCCTTCAGGGTCTGAAAGCGCTCCTTCCACTCTGCAAGGGTTCGATTCTTGAACTCCTCCCGGAGGATGCCGACCGCCTCCGCCCCGTTGGCCATGAAATGTTCCGGCGTGTCAAAGCGCAGGTCCGTCGTCAGCTCCGGCCGGCCCAGGTGCCGGCAGAGATCGGCCCAATAGTGGTGGCCCTGGAGCATCACCAGGCTGGCGTACTTCGCGTCTTTCGTTTCGTAGGTGTTGACCAGGGGGTTGGCCATCTGTGTGCCGCCCGGCATCGGCGTCGACCATGCGCGCTCCATCTGCATGGAGAGGGCAATACCTGCGGACATCGCCCAGGTTCCGGCAGCGAGTAGCGACACATCGACGACCGACGGCTCTCCGGTCCGCTCACGCTTGAAGAGCGCGGCCGAGATGCCGCCGGCGAGGGTCATGCCGCCCATCGAATCGCCGAAAGCCGGGCTCGGCTGTCCGAGCACACCGGGAAGCTCAGCCGGCGACACGCTTGCGGCACATCCTCCGCGGCACCAGAATGCCGTCTGGTCGTAGCCACCTTTGTCCTTGTCGGGCCCGCGAACGCCGAAGGAAGTGCCCCGGACATAGATGATCTTCGGATTGTGCGCGCGAAGGTCTGCGACCTCGATGTGGAGCTTCGCCAACGTCGCGGGCAACTTGTTCGTCAGGAAGACGTCGGCCTTCTTCGCCAGCGCGTAGAGAACCTCCAACCCTGCCGGCTTGCTCAGGTCGAGCCCGATCGAACGCTTGCCGCGGTTCGAGTGCTCGTTCAAGACGTGCACACCCTTCGACAGATCGAGCAGGCCTGTGCGCCCCAGGGCTCGCATCGCATCGCCACGCACGGCGTGCTCGACCTTGATCACGTCGGCACCCCAATCCGCGAGGACAGCCGAGGCTGCGGGCACGAAGGTATGCTCGGCCACCTCCAGGACGCGAACGCCTTTCATGGTATCGGTCATGAACTCGGTCTCCTCGGATTGGAACGGTTCAGGAGCCGCCCCAGGATACCCCGATGCGCGGCCGCGAGACGTTGCGGGGAAATCTTGAAGACGGCGCGGTCGTACGTGAGCAGGCCGTTCAGCTCACCCTCGACATCCGTCGTCTGGGTGTAGATGGCACCGGCCAGCCCTCGCTCGACCAGGCCGCCGATGACCTCCATCAATTCCTCGTAAGCCTCGGCGAGGGCCTCCGGCGTTTCGGCTTCTGCGTAGCCCCAGCCTTCTTCGACCACGACGTGCTCCTCGACATGAAGCTTCAGCCCACCGAACTCGCCGTAGACGAGCGGCCGATCTGGCTCGAGAGGAGGCAGGTCCTTCTCCGCGTTGTAGACATGGTGATCGCGGATGGCACCTGTGCCGGTATCCGTCCATCCGCTCGGCCCATCCACCAGGCGGGTCGGATCCCGGCGCGCGACGTGAGCGAGAATCGCGTCGGTATCGTGCTGGCCCCAGGCCTCGTTGAATGGAACCCAGACGACGATGCAAGCAAACGGCGCGAGAGAATCGAGCATCGCGTCGAGCTCGCGGCGGTAGGTCTTGGCCACCTCGTCGGGCCGGGTGAAATCGAAAGGCACCTGCTCCGGGCGCTGGCCCTTGCCCAGCTCGCGGAGGAACCAGCGCAGATCGAACGGCAGGTTGGGCATGTCCTGCCAGACGAGGACGCCGAGGCGATCGGCGTGCCAGTACCAACGGGCGGGCTCCACTTTCACGTGCTTGCGGATCGTGTTGAAGCCCATCCGCTTGGTCGCCTCGATGTCGAACGCCAGCGCTTCATCCGTCGGTGCGGTGTACAGGCCATCCGGCCACCAGCCCTGGTCGAGCGGACCCAGGTGGAAGATCGGCTCGCCGTTCAGAAACAGGCGCCAGTAGCCGTCCGCATCCCGGTCGACTGCTACCTCCCGAGCGCCGAAATAGCTCTCGACGTGATCGAGCCGTGCGTCGCCTCGAAGAAGGTGGATCTCGAGATCGTGGAGGAAGGGATCCTCCGGCGACCAGGGATGGAGCCCTGGAAGCTGAAGCTCAGCGACCGCTTCTCCGTCCACGACAGCCGCCGTGGTTCGCGCGAGGGTCACGCCGGCAGCACGAACCGCGATCTCGACCTGATACTCTGCCTCAGTACACGACGTGCGCACCCGTACGGTCACCGCATCCAGGTCCAGCTTCGTCTCCGCCACGATCCGCTCGATGCACCGGTCGGGAACCGGCTCGAGCCATACCGTCTGCCAGATCCCGGAAACCGCCGTGTACTGGATCCCGAATGGCTCCCGGATCTGTTTGCCAAGAGGCTGCGTCCCCGCGTCGGTCGGGTCCCAGATGGCAACGACCAACCCCTGCTCGTCGGCAGCGACGAGCGCATCGGTGATATCGAAAAAGAATGGATCGAAACCGCCCTGGTGCAGCCCGACCCGTTGGTCGTTGCACCACACCTCTGCTTCCCAATCCACGGCACCGAAGTGGAGACGCAGGCGTTCGCGCTCGCCAAGAGCTGGAGTGGCAAAGCTACGATGAAGCCAGATGCGCTCCTCGGGCCCGACCGTTTGCTGAACCCCGCTGAGCGCGGAACCGACAGGGAACGGAACCAGGATCTCCTGATCGAACGAGGCCGGAGCGGAGGCCTCACGTGGCTGGATCGCCAGATCCCAGCGGCCGTTCAGATTGGTCCAGCGCTCGCGCCGCAGTTGGGGGCGCGGGTATTCCGGCAAGGGAAGATCCGGATCGACGTCATCCGCCCAACGCGTGCGAAGAGGTTTCATCGGCCGGGGCAGTGTAGGCCAGCAGGCGGCAAGCCTTCACCCGTCGGCCCAGCCACCCGGCACTCTTGCATCGAGGATCACCCGGCGATGCCAGAACCTCCAAGCTCCGTCGATCCGGCGGTAGGTATCGAGATAGCGCCCCCAATGGTCGAGCCCGCGGTCGGTCAACACGGCGAAGTAGCAACGGCCGGTTGCCTCGTCGGGATTCTGCAGGTCGATCTGGTGGGTGGCCGTGAAGTGCCGGATGAATGCTGCCTTCGCGCTGGCGCCTTGCCCTGTGTTGGCCGCGACGCCCTCGAACATCCCGCGGATCTCGGCCCGGCCGCGGCATGTGCTGCCTTCGAGCTCCAGCGTCGCGCCTTCCGCAAACAGCTCCAGCATCGGGCCGAAGCGCCCAGAATCGCCGTTGGCGTTGTAACGCGCGACCAGATCGCGAATGCTCTCGCGGGCCTCCAGCTCCCAATGCTCCATGGCGAGGCCTCACTTCCGGGGTGTCGGGATCACGCCTTTCTCGCGCAGGCGCGCCATCTCTGTCGGGTCGCGACCCAGCTCTGCGAGAATCTCATCCGTATGCTCGCCGTAGAGTGCGGGCGCGGCAGTCGGCTGCGAAGGCGTCACGGAAAAACGCAGCGGCGGGCGCGCCCGGCGAAAGCTCCCGTAGGTCGGGTGCTCGCCCTCCAGCACCGCTGCGTTGTGAATGATCTGGGGATCCTCGAAGACCTCGGGATGCGTCAGCACAGGCGCCGCGGGTATCTGATGCTCCAACAGCCGTGCGTAGGCCTCGGCCGTCGTCAGGCCCGCAAGGGCCGCGTCCATGGCCTCGGCTCGAGCGTGCTGGTTCGCCTCTTCGAGCATGGCGCGGCCACGTTGGCTCGGATCGTCCGCCAGATCGCCCCGACCTACAGCGCGAAGGCCATCACGCATCTGATCGGCGGTTCCCATCCAGACGACGAGTTGGCCGTCCGCCGTCGCCAGTGTTCGGTACCGCTCCCCGGGCATCATCACGTTCTCGACGCCCTCGCCGACCAGGGTGTGGCGCATCATGCCGTCGGGCCAGAAAAAGGCGAGGCCGGCGTCGAGCATCGCCAGGCGCACGTGCTGGCCGCCAGCGCCGCGCTCCCGGGCCAACAATGCCGCGGTGATGCCCTGGGCGAGTTGGTGCGAGGTGGCCTTGTCGACCACCGCGTTGCGAACGAGATCCGGAATTGGAATCTCCGGATTCGTCTGGGCGCTGACGTAGCCCGTGAGCGATTGAAAGATCGGGTCGTAACCGCGGCGATCCGCATACGGGCCGTCGTCCCCGTAACCCGTGACCGACGCGTACACCAGATCGGGCTTGATCTTGCGTAGATCAGCCTCGCCCACCTGCAGCCGCTCTGCGGCCCCCGGGCGCCAGTTCTGCACGAAGACGTCGGCGCCCCGCACCAGGTCGTACAGGATTTCGAGGCCCTCGGGCGTCTTCAAGTTCAGCCCGATCGAGCGTTTGCCGTGATTGCAATTCGCGTAGAGCGCGGCCATGCCGGCGCGGTAGCTGGCAATCTGGCGGCTCTCTTCGCCGTGGCCGGGCGGCTCGACCTTGATCACATCGGCGCCCTGGTCGGCCAGAACCATCGCGGCGAGCGGCCCGGAGATCACCTCACTCACATCGATGACACGAAACCCAGATAGCGGACCCGGCATGGAGACGGAGGGTGGAGCAAACGCCGGCGGAACTCAAGCGGGTTCGCCCGGCCTCAATGCTTGGCGATCCACTCCAGCATGAGCCGATTCACCTCTTCGGGCTTCTCTTGATGTGCGAAATGGCCGGCGCCTTGGATGCGCTCCATTCGATAGCCCTCAGGAAATGTGGAAGCGTCTACACAATCGTAGATCCGCGTATCCATGCAGCCGTCGAGCGCCCCGGTAATGGCGAGGGTCGGCACACCACTCGGCAGGTTCCCGAGCCGCTGAACCTCCCGGGAATCCTCGAGAAATGGATTCAACATGGCCCGGTAGTAGGCAAGCGCGCTCCACACCACACCGGGCTCACGAAAGCTGCGTTTCAGCGAGTCCATGTCCTCCGGATCCCACGCCCAGCCGGGCGACCATCTGCGCCACAACCCCTCGACGAACGCGAAATCGCGACGCTGGACCACGCGATCCGCCAGACCGCGCAGCTGGAAGAAGAGCATGTAGGAGGAGTTGCGAAGCTGGACCGGGTAGCGGCGAATGCCCGCCTGCATCGCACCGAGGGGAGGGACGGCGATGGTCGTCGCGCTTCGGAAGAGCGAAGGCTCGAGAGCGCATGCCAGATACGTGGCGACAGCGCCCCAATCGTGCCCCACCAGATGGATCGGCTCGCCTCCACCGAGTTCGCGCGCCCAGGCGACGAGATCGCCCGCGACCTGAAGTGGGTGGAAGTCCGGCACGTGGCGCCGGAGTTGTGAGGAAGGTTCGTAGCCCCGCAGCATCGGTGCAATGGCCCGATACCCGGCCTGGGCAAGGGCCGGCAGCTGATGGCGAAAGCTGTGGAAATGATCTGGAAAGCCGTGAACACAAAGCACCGCGGGGCCCTCGCCCTCAGTGAGGGCAGAAAAACTCCTGTCTCCGTGGCGAAGCTCGATCATCCCCCAACGCTAGCCAAAAGGTAGGCCTGCGAGGTTCCGGTGGTGCGAGAGATTCGCGAGGACCAAACCAGTTCGGATACGCAAATATCGCTTCAATCTACTGTTATTACTGGTGTTTATTCACCGTGCCGGGATTCGTCGAGAAATTTCTTGTAAAAAATGTAATGATAAGTCACAATATCTACTTGGTTTACGAAATCAAAGACCGCCAGACCCATAGCCCCCGGGTCACACGAAAGCGGCGGGCTCGGATGCAGCGCATCCTGGCGACAGCTCTGGACGTCGCCCGGGAAGAAGGACGCGACGCCTTGACCCTGCAGCGGGTCGCCGAACGCCTCGATGTCACGCCGGCGGCTCTCTACCGGTACTTCGCCTCGAAGGACGCATTGGTCGCCGAGCTGCAACGTTCCGTCATCGCCTGGTTGGCGGAAGCCACCGTGGAGCGCATCGAGGCAGCCTCGGAGTACGCAGCGGAGCTCGCACCGGGCGACCGCGCACTGCTCGACGTGATCATCACAGCCCTGACGTTCGAGCACTTCGCAAGCACCGCGCCGATCGAGTTCGGCCTGCTCTCGATGTACTTGAGCACCCCCGAATTTGCGTTGCCCCAACGCGAGGCAGCCCAGGTCTTTCGGGCGGCCTGGGGCAGCCTCGACGGCCTCGCCCAACGCATCGAGACCGCGAGCCACCACGGGGTTCTCTCGCGCGGTAGCGCGAGCAACCGGGCCCTCGCACTCTGGGCCGGCCTCCAAGGTGCAGCGCAAACCCACAAGCTCATGCGCAGCGCCCCCGACCGCATCGACCCGACGCGTATCGCGTTGGATCTCGTCCGATCCCTGCTCGTCGGCTGGGGAGCGAAGGCCAGTCTCGTCGACCTCTTCGCCGAGGACGCGCGCTCTCTTGGCTTCACCGACCCGAAAGGCTCGGTGGACGATTTGCTCGAGGCCGCCGGAACCTGACGCGCGGCCGTCCGTACCTATACCCGTGGGCCACGCCCGCAGAGGAGAACACATGAGCCAGCACGATCTCGTCATCAAGGGAGGCACCATCGTCGATGGAACAGGCAGCGAGCCGTTCGTCGGGGACGTGGCCATCGAAGGGGGACGCATCGCTGCCGTCGGTTCTGACGTGGGCGCAGGGCGACGCGAGATCGATGCCAAGGGCCATCTCGTCACGCCGGGCTGGGTCGACATCCATACCCACTACGACGCCCAGGCCACCTGGGATCCCTTCCTCTCACCCTCCTCG
Source organism: Deltaproteobacteria bacterium (assembly GCA_019312665.1). GTDB lineage: Bacteria > Myxococcota_A > UBA9160 > UBA9160 > UBA6930. The sequence continues at coordinate 50,227 of JAFDCZ010000044.1, forward strand.
GAGCACGGAGTGACGACCGTGGTGATGGGCAACTGTGGTGTGGGCTTTGCTCCGGTGCGAGAAGAGCTTCGCAACGAGCTCATCGAATTGATGGAAGCCGTCGAAGACATCCCCGGCTCCGCGATGCACGCAGGCATCGAATGGGATTGGGAGACGTTCCCGGAGTTCATGGACGCCCTCGAGCGCCGCTCCCACGCCATTGATTACGGCCTCCAGGTTCCCCACTGCGCTTTGCGCGCCTACGTCATGGGCCAGCGTGGCATCGACAACGAGACCGCCACCCCCGAAGACATCGCCCAGATGCGGGAGATCGTGCGAGAAGCCGTGGCCGCGGGCGCCCTTGGCTTCTCGACTTCTCGTACGGAGATGCATAACACCTTGGAAGGGCTGCCCGTGCCCGGCACGATGGCGGAACGGGACGAGTTGTTTGGCATTGGCGCGGCGCTCGGCGAAGTGGGAACCGGCGTCTTCCAGGCGAGCGTCACCCACCGCGAAGCGCCCAACGAAATCCTCTGGATGAAGGATCTCGCCAAGCAGACCGGCCGCATGGTCACCTTCAATCTCCAGCAGATCGACGAGCACCCTGACCTCTACAAGGAAGACCTCCGCCTGCTCGACGAAGCCCGGAAAGAGGGCATCACGAACCTGCGCGGCCAGTTCTCGGGCCGGCCGGTCGGCGTGCTGATGGGCTGGGAGACGAGTGTGCATCCCTTCCTCGGTCATCCCGACTATCAGAAGCTGGCGAGGCTTTCGATCGATGAGCGTCGGCGAGAACTGAGGAAGCCGGAAGTGCGCGCCCTCCTCGTCGCCGGCGGCGAGGTCCGCACCGAGGGCCTGCCTGCCAACGCTCCGATCCCGCCCGCCTTCCTCCAATTCCTGGTGGGCTGTACCGAGAAGATGTTCCCGATGGGCGACGGCAACGAGTACGAGCCGGATCCCTCGGACTCGATCGCGGGCCGCGCGAAGGCGACCGGACGCACACCTGCCGAATTGATCTACGACGCGATGATGGATCAGGACGCACGTGGCCTGCTCTACTTTCCGCTCTTCGGCTACGCGAACGGCAACTTTGAAGCGATCCTCGAAACACTGCGCCATCCCCAGACCGGCCTCAGCCTGTCCGACGGCGGGGCCCATTGCGGCGCCATCTGCGATGCGGGCACGCCGACCTACATGCTGATGCATTGGGTTCGCGACCGGAGCCGCGGCGAGCGCCTGCCGCTCGAGTTCGTCGTGCAGCGGCAGACCCGTGACACGGCGCATCAGTACGGAATGTTCGATCGTGGCGTGCTCGCCCCCGGCTTGAAGGGCGACGTGAACGTGATCGACTTCGAGAACCTAGGCCTGACGGCACCGGAGATGCGCCACGACTTCCCCGCGAACGGACGTCGACTCTACCAGGGGGCCAAGGGATACCGCGCGACGATCGTCTCCGGGCAGGTGATCTTCGAGAACGGAGAAGCCACGGGCCTGCTGCCGGGGCGGTTGATTCGAGGTGAGCAGTCCGGGGCGTAGCGCGCCCTCAGTGGCTCCGCGGTAGCCCGAGAACATGTTCCGCGAGATAGCTGCGCACCATCTCGTTCGAGATCGGAGCGATGCGGGCGAGCCGCGCCTCCCGCCAATAGCGCTCGACGTGGAACTCACGGGCGTAGCCGAAGCCACCGAATGTCTGCAAGGCCCGGTCGCAGGCGGTGAAGGCCGCCTCACTGGCTCGTAGCTTCGCCATGTTGGCCAGTGGGCCTGCAGGTTCCCCGCTGTCGTAGGCCCAGGCCGCCTTCTGCCACAGCAGATCTGCAGCCTCGAGCTCCGAAAGCGAATCGGCCAACGGATGGGCGATGGCCTGATTCTGCCCGATCGGGCGGTCGAAGACGATGCGACCCTTGGCATAGCGAGCCGCTGCGTCGACTGCGCGCCGGCCGATGCCAACGGCCTCAGCCGCGATCATGATTCGCTCCGGGTTCAGACCATCGAGCAGGTGGTAGAAGCCGCGGCCGACCTCACCGACCACGTCGGCGGCGGAGACCGGTAGCTCGTCGATGTAGACCTCGTTGGAGTTGACTGCGTTGCGCCCGAGCTTCGGGATCTCGCGGATCTCCACGTGGTCGGGATCGAGGTTGGCAAGGAAGAGAGTCATGCCATCGAGAGGGCGCGCGCACTCCTCGCGGAGCGTCGTACGGGCGAGCAGCAGGATCTTCTGGGCCTGCTGGGCCTTCGTGTTCCAGACCTTCTTGCCGTTGACGACGAAGCCGTCCCCTTCGCGCCGTGCAAAGGTTCGAATACGGCTCGTGTCCGTACCGGCGTCGTCTTCGGTGACACCGAAGGAGACGTGCAGCTCGCCACTCGCCGTAGGCGGCAGGGTGCGGCGCTTCAGCTCTTCGGAGCCGTGGTGGATAACCGGCCCCATCCCGAAGATCGAGAGATGAAGGGTCGAGGCAGCGTTCTGGGCGCCGGCGCTCGCGGCCACCGCGTTCAGCAGCGCACCGGCATGGAGCGTCCCGAGGCCAGCCCCGCCGTAGGCCTCGGGCACGAGGATGCCGATCCAGCCCTGCTCAGCAAAAGCCCGGTAGAACGCCCAGGGGAACTCGTGCGCCTCGTCACAGCGGCTCCAGTAGTCGTCGTCGAAAGGCTCACACAGGCGTTCCGCCTCGCGGCGGATCGATGTCAGCTCCGAGCCCCACGAGAAATCCATGTCAGGCTGCGTCCAGCCGGCTGTCTTCCCGGCGCGACCAGAGCTTTTCGAGGTCTCGGAGGTCCATTGGGGGATTCTGGTCCGAACGGGCTCAGCGTGCCACCATGAGGAAGAACCCTCTCGAAGGCGCCCCCCTCCCATGCAACAGCTCTCCGGCCTCGACAACAGTTTCCTGGTCACCGAAGTCGGTGGAATGCTCGGCCACGTTGGCTCGCTCAGCTTCTTCGATACCTCGGGGCTAGGCGACCGCAGCTTCAAGGACGCGCTTCGCGCCACGCTGGAGGATCGGCTCCACCTTCTCGGCCCCTACCGCCGACGCCTGGTGGAGGTGCCCCTCGAACTCGACCGTCCGTTCTGGATCGAAGATCCGGACTTCGACCTCGATTTCCACCTCCGACACATCGCGGTTCCGCCGCCGGGCGATGACCAGCAGATCTCGGAACTCATCTCGCGCATTCACGCCCGGGCCCTCGACCGCTCGAAGCCGTTGTGGGAGATCTACGTGATCGAGGGTCTCGCCAACGGCCGGGTCGCCCTCTACACGAAGATCCATCACTGCACGATCGACGGCGTTTCCGGCGCCCAGATGACCCAGGTGCTGCTCGATCAAGACCCCGCGGGCGACGTGGTTCCGGCACCCGACGAGCCGTGGAAGGCCGACCCGGTTCCGGGAACCGGCGAGATGGTGGCCCGTGGCGTGATGGGGCTGATCTCCCAGCCAGGGCGGCTCGTGCGAACCAGCTATCGGACAGCCCGCGGGCTGTGGGAGAGCAACGAGGCCCTGGGCGCAGCCGCGCGCACGCTCGGCCTCGACAAGATTCCGCTGGCCGGCGGCTGGCTGGTCCC
>JAFDCZ010000323.1 GCA_019312665.1 Deltaproteobacteria bacterium
CTGGAGGAGATGGCGGGCCTCGAGCCCGCAGCCGTGGTGAGCGGACACGGCGGCATCTACCGCGGCGAGGAGGTGCTCGAGATGTTGAAGATCACCTCCGAGGCTCTCCGCTACCTGGAAGACGAGGTGGTGCGGAGACTGAACGAAGGTCAGTGGTACGAAGAGATCCTGCAGGCGGTGGAGCTGCCCGAAGCGCTGGCTACGAGCCCGTACCTGCAGCCCGTCTATGGTTGCACCGCCTTTGCCGTGCACTCGATCCTGCGCCGCTATACGGGCTGGTACGACGGCAATCCGTCGCACCTGTTCCCGAGCCCGGGCGCGGAAATCGCCAGCGAGGTGCTGGCGCTGGCCGGCGGCGCGGATGCCGTGTTGCAGCGGGCCCGCACGCTGGTAGCGAAAGGCGAGCGCGCCGCGATCCAGCGTGCGCTCCACCTGCTCGACTTCGTGATCGAGGGCGGACCCGCCCAAAGCGAGGAAGTCGCGGCGGCCCGGAACTCGAAAGCCGAGGCCTTGGAGGCGCGCGCCGAACACGAAGACTCGTTCATCGCGCGCAACATCCTGGCTTCCGCGGCGGTGCTCGAGAAGGGGCGAGGCCGCGAAGCCTAGGAGCGTGGTGCGCGCGAAGCGCGTGGCGGGTGCCGACGCGCTTACATTCCCCGGCTCTTCCGAGGGACCACTAGAGGCGCGTAGCCGCCATCAATCCGAGGACGTCGTTGCAGCCGTCCTCGATCATGGAAGCGCGAGCGTCGCGCAGGATCTTCTCGATGGGATACTCGAGACTCAAGCCGTTGCCTCCGAAGATCTGGACCGCCGAGCTCGCCACATCGAACGCGGTTTGGGTGGAGGTCACCTTCGAGGCAATGGCGTACTGGAGTTTCGGGCCGTTGATTGCGTTGCTCAGGACGACGCGTCGGTTCAATCCGCGCGCTGCCTCGACCTTCCGGAACATCTCGAAGAGCCTCGCCCGGACACTCTGGTGCTCGATGATCGCGACGCCGCCCTGAATGCGCTCTTTCGCGTAAGCCAACGCCATGTCGAGAGCGGCTTGTGCGCAGCCCACGAAGACCGAGCCCATGCCCGAGTTTGCCTGGGTGAGTCCGGCATCGCCGAACATCGCGTAGGCGGCGGGCGGGACGACGAGGTGGTCGCCGGGAAGTCGTACGTCGTCGAAGAAGATCTCTCCCTGGTTGAGGGCGCGCTGACCGATCTTGTTGAGAGGCTTGCCGCGTGAGACGCCCTGCGAGTGGAGATCCACGAGGAGCCCTCCCACGCCGCTAATGCCGTCGCCCTCGTCCACTGCACAGAACAGGGCTGCGGCATCGGCGATGCTCCCGTTCGAAACCCACGCGGCCTTCTGCCCGTTCACCAGCCATGAGTCGCCGTCCTTGCGCGCGATGCAGTTGGGCTTTCCGAGGGTTTCGATCTTCGGGTCTGCGGTGTAGACGATCTGGTCGCTACCGTGGCCGGGTTCGGTAATCGCCCAGCAGCCCACCAGGTTCGGCCTCGCGAATTGCTCGATCAGATGGGGCTTGCCGGACAGCATGGCCAGCGTCTTGGGGAAGTTCGTCACGCCGAAGCTGATCGCGAGTCCCGAGTCCCCCCAGCCGAGCTCCTCCGCGATGATGGAACTCAGTCGCGCCTGCTGGGCGGGAGTAAAGCCGCTGGCGGGATCCGCGACGGCGTCGAGGCCCAGCGCTCGGTGTTTCTCGTACACGTCCCAGAGGATCGAGTTCTCGGCGATGACGTCCTGTGGATCCGCCATCGCGTCGAGAGCGATGCCGGCGGGGCGCATCACCTCCTCGGCAAACCTGTGTACGAGGCTGCGGATTTCGGTCTCTTCGGGGCTGAGGTCCGCTTCGATGTCGATACTGGACATGCTGAGTTCCTTTCGGCCCGGTCTGGGGGCGGCGGTCAGAAGTCGGGTAGATCGAGGGCCTTCTGGAGATACGTGAGCTCTTCCTGGCGCCACGGCAGGGGCGCGCCGGGTTGGATCAACCGCGATTGCTTCAGCTCTTCGACCACCGTCTCCTGGCGCGGAAACGGATCATTGACGCTGTTGAGGGAGAAGAGGCTCTCGAAGGGGCGCCGCGGCCGTTGCCCGCCGGCCTCGATACTCTCGGCGGGGTAGCCGACGCATTGGAGCACCAGAACCTTGGCGGTCTCCGGGAGGTCGAGGTTCTGCTTGATATCCGCTTCCTTGGCGGTGCTCAGGCATGCGGTGCCCAGGCCTTGATCGATAGCGACCAGTGTCGCCTGGGCGATTCCCTGCCCGCAGTCCATTTCGGTGAGGCCCGATTCCTTGAGAATGGGCATGACCTTCTCGAAGAACGGGATGAGGAAGCTTTCCAGCGCATTCGATGCCTTTTCGTGATCGATTCCGAGCACGCGGGCATTGACCAGCTCTCGCAAGCGATTGGGTTGATCGTCCAACGCGGCGAAGTCGAGCCACCACACGATGACGACGGGAGCCTGATCGATCTGAAAGCCTGCAACGGGGGCCGCGAGGCTTTCGAGGACTTCTTTGCTCGCCGTCGCGCGTTCCACCACCACGGCCTTCAGGGCCTGGACATTGCCCCAGTGCGAGGCGATGCGCGCCGCTTCCAGCATCTTCTGGATCTTTGCTAGCTCTACAGGTTTGTAGGGGAGGAGGTAGCGGTAGGTGCGGCGGGTGCCGATGGCTTCTTGGACTTCCATGGTTTCTTCCTTCATCGAACTCCCTCAGCGAGAGCTCCGTGGTTGGCGCGTCTAGCGAGCGGCGCCTGTCTTTGCCTTTCGATGTGATTGCATTGCGCCGGCAAGGGCCTGGCGCGGTTACGGGGCCTCTCGATCCCAGGTCTGGGGCCCGACTCCTTCTTTCTTCAATACACCCTTCTGCACTCGATGCGTTGCGGTCTTGGGAAGCGACTCGCGAAGCGCAACGAAGCGCGGAAGCATGAACGCGGCCATGCGCCCCTCGCAGTGGCTGATGAGTTCGGGGCCATCGAGGGTCTGGCCCGGCTGGAGTACGACCGCAGCCATGACCTCGTCTTCGCCGAACTCCGAAGGCACACCGAAGACAGCGGACTCCAGCACGGCCGGGTGTGTGTTGATCTCGCGTTCCACCTCCCAGGAGGAGATGTTCTCCCCACGGCGGCGCAGCGAGTCGGTCTTTCGATCGACGAAGTAGAGATTGCCCGCT
>JAFDCZ010000324.1 GCA_019312665.1 Deltaproteobacteria bacterium
AAACGCGCTGAGCACGAACGCTCACATCGAGTTCGAATGGAACCAGATCCTCCCGCCGAAGGATTCGAGCATCGAGATCGGTGGACGCTGGGTGCCGTATTCGACGACGAACACACCGAAGCAGATCTTGCACTCATCGCTTCCGGTGAATGTCTCCACCTTCCCCAACCGCGGGCTCTACGCCGTGCGCGCCAAGCTGGTTGGCCACCCCGACAACACCAAGACCGACTGGCGCATGTTCTGGATCGGGGATCCCCTGCCGGGCCTCGAAGAATACGCGAAGGGGGACGGAAGCCAGGTGAAGCTCGCGGTGATCAAGTCGGATGACGCGCTCATCGTCTTTGGCGAGGGCATGCCTCAGGAGATGAATGCAGATGCCGCCTTGCAACTCATCTCGCGTCCCGCCCCGAAAGCGCCCGCCGGCCTTGGCCGGACCGGCATCGACCGCCAGCCGGCCACGCCGCCGACGTCCATCCTCCAGCGCCCGAGCCTCCAAGGCAAGGCCATGCCGAAGATCCAGCCGATGGGCCCGGTGCCCGACTCCGTTCGGACGAACGGGCAGATCCAGAAGAGGAGCCCGGCGGCGGATACGGACATGAGCGCGCCGAAGATCCGCACGACGAGCCCGGTGAAAACGCGCAACAAAGGGCAGATCGGCGAGCTTTCTCCGCCGGTGAGCCGCAGCGAACTCTCTCCGCCCGTCAGCAAGGAAGCAACCGACGCTCAGCCGGAGAAGACGAGAGCTGCACCTGCGATGCAGAAGGCGGCACCGAGCGTGCGCTGAAGCCCCCGCGCAGGCTCGTTACAGCTGCTCTTTCGGACGGCCGACGAGAGCCCATGGCTCGCTCGCCGGCCGTCCGCGTCAGTGCCGCGCTCGACATGTTCGAGTTGCTGGAGACGTACGAGCCGGGTTCGCGTGCGCGCGTCTGGGCGAGGGTTCCAGAACCCACCCGGGAGCTGATCGATTCCCTCTGGCGGACCCAGTGGATCCCCCTCGAGCATGACCACCACCTGCCCGAGGCGATCGTCGCAGAGTTCGGCATCGAGAAGAGCCGCGAGCTCTTTCGTCGTGCGGTTCCTTCCATCGTCGAGAAACCGATGCTCGAGCCTCTCGTCTTCGGAATGCTCCGAGTCTTGGGAACGCGCCGGGCACGGCTACTGACGATCCTCCCCAAGGGCTGGGGGCTGGTCTTCCGCGTGTCGAGACGACGAAATCGAGGTGATCTTCGACTCGATTGCACCCGAGGTCCGCGAGTACCCGACCTACCTCGATATGTGGGAAGGCATCTGTCTCGGATTGCTCGACCTGGCATGCCCGGGTGGCGCACTGGATTTCGAACGGGCGCCGGACGGCTCTCGGATCGTCGCGCGGTTCAGCTGGTAGGGGGAGGAGGCCGGGCCGGACTCGACCCGATCAGACGCGGGCGGCCGAACTCGACGTCGACCGGCTTGGGTAGAACGCCAGGAAGAGGCATGCCGCGGCCAGCATGCCCACACATGCGTTCAGCAGGGTCAGGGCGGGAAAGTCGAGCGCACGGGTCACGAACAGCTTGGTCGTGGCGTCGATCATGCTGGTGAACGCGGACGCGCCCATGGCGACGCCCCAGAGAATGAAACGGCGACGCAGGCCGGGCTCCGCCAGACCAATTCGAGCCCGTTGCTTGAGCTTTTGCGCGTAGAGCAAGGATTCGAAGGCGGCCCAGCCGAGCGCCCCGCAGCGCAGCCAATCGGCCAAGCGGGTTGCCGGGCCCGACGGTTCGCTCGAATCGAAGTGATGGGTCCACAGCTCGACGCACCAGCACGCGGCCAGAGCGAAGAACACAGTCGCCACGAGCCAGCGAACGGTCGAATCGTCGGGCCGGAAGACCCTTCTCGAGAAGGCGTAGCAAGCGGCCGACCCGAGATTGACGCAGGCCGCTGCGAACGCCCAGGTAACGTCCGCAGCCCACTCTGAATGCGGGTTCAACACATCCGAGAGCACCACACATCCGAAACCGAGAGGGCCGATCAGGAGCAACGCTAGGCCTGCCAGCAATTCCGGCATCTCGCGAGTGCGCCACCAAAGGCTCAGCAGCCGCAGCCCCACCCATAGAGATGCAGCACAGAAGAGGCCGAAGCCGATGATCGAACCCAGGGCCATGGGGGCTCATCGGGCCTTCAGGTGCAGAACTCGAGGGCAATCGGGATGGCCGTCCCACGCCCTTCCGCCAGGCTATCATGCGCCGACGGGGGTGAGATCGGTGCGGTTCGCGGCAAATCGGGTTCGGGGGGTGGCTGCTGCCATGATGGTGTTCCTGGCCATGGCGTGCCTGCCGTCCGCCTCATGGGCAGAACGCTGCGGCGGCGGGGTCGATGGAGTTTGGCTGGGCGACCTCGACGGCATTGCTGATCGGGGTCGGCTCCGCGTGCTCACTGCCTGGAGCAAGACCCACTACTTCTTTGATGGGCCACGGCCTCGAGGCGTCGTCTACGAAGGCTTCGAGGCATTTCGGACCTTCTTGAACGATCGGCTCGGCCGGCGGAAGCGCCCGATCTCCATCGTCTACATTCCGCTTCCCGGTGACGAGCTGATCCCCGCGCTTCTCGCTGGGCGCGGTGACGTCGTGGCCGCGAACCTCACGGAGACGGAGAGCCGAGGGGCCAAGGTGGCCTTTACCACTCCGGTGCTCACGGGTGTGCGCGAGCTGCTGGTGACAGGCCCGGGCATGCCCGGGGTCGAATCCCTGGACGATCTCGCAGGCCGCACGGTCGTCGTCCGGCATTCCAGCAGCTATCGCGAGAGCCTCGAAGCCGCGAACCAGAGCCTGGCTGCCCGCGGGCTGACTCCCATCGACATCCGCATCGCCGACGAGCAGCTGGAGGACGAGGACATCCTCCAACTCGTATCGATCGGGAGCTACCCAGCGACCGTCGCTGACGACCACATCGCCGATTTCTGGGAGGATGTCTACGACGGGCTGGTCGTTCATGAGGACATCGCGTTCCGAGAGGGAGGGCGGATCGCCCACGCTGTTCGCAAGACCAGCCCGAAGCTGCGCGCGGAATTGGACGCGTTCCTGGCGGCCCACAAGAAGGGCACACTCTTCGGCAACGTGATTCTCAAGCGGTACCTGCGCGCCAACCGTTGGGCACGCAACCCGGTCAGCTTTCAGGACACGAAACGCTTTCAGGAGCTGGCCCCGATCTTCCGTCGCTATTCCGACCAATACGAACTCGATTGGCTGCTGGTCGCTGCCCAGGGGTACCAGGAATCCGGGCTCGACAACGCGAAGCGAAGCCATGTCGGTGCGGTGGGGATCATGCAGCTGATGCCGGCCACGGCTCGCTCTCCGGAGGTCGACATCCCGAACTTCGAGGAGCTCGACGCCAACGTCCACGCTGGCGCGAAGTACCTACGCCACCTGATGGATCATTACTTCGCAGACCCGGAAATCGGCGAGCTCGACCGGATTCTCTTTGCCCTGGCTGCCTACAACGCGGGACCGACCCGGATGCGGCGCCTCCGGGCCGAAGCGGAACAGGAAGGGCTCGACCCCCATCAATGGTTCGAGAACGTCGAGATCGTCGCCGCACGCCGAGTGGGCCGCGAGCCGGTCCAGTACGTCGAGAACATCTACAACTACCACATCGCCTACGGCTTGCTCCGCGAGCGGAATCAGAAGGCTGCTGAGGCCAAGAAGAAGCCTTAGGCCTGTTCGCTCTCTCGCTGGCGCGACGGGTGCGGGAAGCTCAGAAAGTGATGCGTGCTCGCAGGGCGCCGACCCATGCATCGTCGCCGACGGTGGAAACCAGCCGAGTGGTACGCCGGCCCGTATCGATGTACTGAAGATCCGCCGTCAGCTGGAGCCAGGAAAGCAGCTGGGCGTTGTAGAAGACCTCGACGCCTGTCTCGCCCTGGATTCCCAGCTGGGGAATCGGGAACTCATCACTCGGCTCCAAGTGATAGATGCCCACCCCGAACCGATCACGCGGTCGGGAGGGAATGAGGCCGACCCCGCCGAGCCCACCCGCCACAGTCCAATGGATCGGATTCGATTCATCGTCTGCATAGCCGAGCCGCAGGAACACGCCCAGCTGCTTTCCTGGCTCCAGCTGACGGCGGATCTTCAGTACATCGATACGGGCCGGCGTACCAC
>JAFDCZ010000166.1 GCA_019312665.1 Deltaproteobacteria bacterium
TTCCGTGATGGGTTCCCTTCGCCACGCGATCCCAGGTCCACTGCTCGCGATAGAGATCCTGCCAGTCTTCGTAGGGTGCAATGTCGACGGTGACGCCCGAGCCCGCCTGGCTGTGCTCCTGCTCATCGCTGCAACGAAGTTGCAGCAGCGATAGCGTCAGGATCCCTGCCGATCCTTCGAGAAAGCGCCTGCGCGAGATTCCGGAGCTGTCGCTCATCGGCCTGCGAACTCGATCAGAAGCCTGCACGAGCACAAGGTGCCCATCATTTCACCGCCCTGTTCTCTTCATTATTGCATCACAGGGTTCTCCAGGCCCGCTGGATCGCCGGGGCAGGTGCCCCCCGGTGAAGCGACGAGCGCGTGAGCATGGAGCTGACGAGCGGACTCGAACCGCTGGCCCGAGAGGCCCGAATCCCGTCGGGGCGTGTACCAGAGCGGCCCTGTCCACGCCTTCGCGGACCAGTCGGATCGCATCCACGCCCAGCTCGAGCAGAACCTGCTCTAGCTCGACGCGGATGAATTCGGCAGGGTCTTGCGTCCGGTCTTCCAGAAGGACGAGTGGAAGCTCATCCTGGTCTGCGGTGTGATCGACGCGATCCTTGGCGCCTTCCAGGTGGTCTCCCTCTTCGGCGGTTTCTAGCGAGCCTCCTGGGAGCGACCTCGTCCCGTCTCCCGACCCGGTATGCTGAGCCTTTTGGCGGTGGTCTCGAAGAAGAGGAGCCGGTCATGGCCGCTTTTCCGGTCTCAGCGGAAGCCATTTCGCCCGAGTGGCTGACCGATTCCTTGTCGCCGTCTTTTCCCGGCGTCGCAGTTTCCGCGATCGCCATCACGGCCCGTTCATCGGGTACCAACAGCAATGCAAAGCTTGCCGTCGAGTACCAGACGCAGGCCGGTGCGCCCGCCACACTGTTCGCGAAGATGCCGCCCGACGATCCCACCCAGCGTGAGCTGGTGCGCAGGAGCGGCATGGCAAGGCGCGAAACCGGCTTCTACCGGGACCTGGCCCACACCATCGATCTGCGCGTACCACGGGCCTATTTCAGTGAATACGAGGAGGCCAGTGGAGACTTCCTGGTGCTGATCGAAGATCTCGACGCGGCTGGATGCAGCTTCCCGGGCCCCGGTGACGGCTTTGCCCTTTCCGACGCGAAGCAGGCGATGGAGGATCTGGCAGGTCTACACCTGAGTCACTTCACCGATGAGTCACTGCGGGAGAAGACCGCCTGGATTGGACCGCCGACACGCCTGAAGGAATACGGAGTGGGGATGCTCGAAGTGGCGCTGCAACACTGCAGGGCGGCGCTGAGCGACGAGTTTGCCGACCTCGCTCAGCTCTATGCCGAGCACCACGATGCAGCTCATGATGTCTGGGAGCAAGGTGCCTGGACGATCATTCATGGCGATTGCCATTGGGGAAATCTCTTTCTCGACCGCGGGCGCATTGGCTTTCTCGACTGGGGCCTGATGGCCACCATGCCGGGGCTCCGGGATGTCAGCTTCTTTCTCTGCCTGGGCCTGACCGTGGAGGGCCGCCGTCGCCACGAGCGCGGGCTGATTGCGACCTATCTCGAGTGCGTGAAGCGCGGCGGCGGGCCGGAGATGTCGGAAGACGTTGCCTGGGAACAGCACCGCCTGCACGCTGCCTACACCGTGCCCGCTTCAGCACCGGCCGCCGTCTACGATCTGATCAAGGACAAGAGCGACTTCGATCCGGCTGTCGTCGCCGAGTTCATGCGGCGCTCCACGGCCGCCATCACCGATCTGCATTCCCTGGAAGCCCTGCGCAGCCAGATCGCGCCTTGAATCTGATATCTGCCCAGACAATGTACGATGGAGAGCAGTGCAGTAAACCGAAAACGCCAGAGGCGATGAATACCTTTCTGCCCAGCGAGTTCATCGAGAAGATCTACACCGGCGCCTTCGAAGAAGGAGAGCCGTGGCGGGACATGTTGTTGGATCTCGCGGTGGCGCTCGACGCACGTTTTACCGTCATGGTTCTGCAGAGGCCGTCGGATGGCGACGGCGGCACGCTCCTCTGTCCCAACGGAATACCGGAGGTGGAGGAGGCCTGGCGCGAACGGTTCTTCGTCGACGATCCATTCCTCGATCTGCCCCTCGATCAGGTCGTGACCCTCGTCGAGGACATCCCCGAATCCGAGTTGATGGCGACGGAGTTCTATCTCCGAGTGATGCGGCCCAGCGGCATCCTCGACATGTTGGGCGTCGACCTCCAGGAGCCGGACGGCGTATACGCACGCCTTCGGGCCGTTCGAACCGATGCACAGGGCGTCTTCGGGCGGAGCGAGATCGAATTCCTCGAAGCGATGCGGCCGCATCTGCGCCACAGCCTGCGCGCCTATTCGAGGCTCGTTCGACTCGAGTCCGAGCGGGATCTCTATCGAGACATGGTCGGCGAAATGGCGATTGGCACGATCCTGCTGAACAGCGAGCGCCAGGTGACCCAGATCAATGCCGCCGCACGCAGGGTGCTGGACGAGGCGGACGGGTTGCGGATCGTTCGCGGCCGCTTCGAAACCGGCGCGACGGCGACGACCGGGGCCCTGAATCGGCTGATCGATGCAGCCTGCGAAGCGGCAGCGGGCCGTCCCCACGCGCCTCAGATCCTTCGAATCGAGCGACCCTCGGGCGGGGGACACCTCGGCTTGATGGTGCGGCGCATGCCCGAGACCCGTCCCTCCGACGACCCGACGCGCTCGAGGGTGGCGGTCTGCATCGGGGCACGCCGGCCGGGGACGCCGGCCTCGGCTGTCTTGCTGCAAGATGTCTTCGGGTTGACCCAGGCCGAAGCCCGCGTCGCGGCCCTGATCGCCCAAGGGATGGCGCTGCCTGACGCGGCCCTGGCGCTGAACGTCTCTCGCAATACGATCCGGACGCACCTGCGCGCGATCTACGCCAAGTGTGGGGTCGACCGCCAAGCGGCGCTGGTCACCCTGCTTCTCGAGACCGCGAGCGCTCTGTGGCCGAGCCAATACGCCGTCGAGGTCGAGTGAACCGAAAGAGGCGAGCGGGGTGCCAACCGACAGACCCCGCGGGGCTCGTCTCTTTTGATGAGGACGGCGCGAGTGAATTCAGACATGATCTTCCTCGCTCGAGTCCATTCCCACGAACGCTTCAGGAGGAACCGTGATGCCGGATCAGCGCGTGATCGATACGGACGCTCACTTCGACGAGCCCGCGGAGGTATGGACCGAGTACCTGGATCCCCGCTACCGCGAGATGGCCCCCACCTTCGTGCAGGACAGCGAGGGGCGTGTGCGGCCCTTCGTCGCGGGCCGCATGAAGCCCTACATCCCGTTTCCTCCGGGCATCCCTCCGGGTGGGATGACGCCCGGAGGAGGCAAGGATGCGCACTCCCGCCTAGCCGACATGGACAAGGAGGGGATCGACGTGATGGTGATGTATCCCACGACGGGCCTCTTCTTCTTCGGGATCGAAGAGGTCGACGTGACGGTTGCCCTGTGTCGGGCCTACGACGATTGGGCACACGACTTCTGCCGCGTCAGTCCCGAGCGTTTGATCGCACCGGTGCTGGTGCCCCAGATGGACGTGCGCGAGGCGCTGGCCGAGGTGCGTCGCGGCGTCGGCGAGCTGGGATTGCGGGGAGCGTTGATGCGGCCCAATCCGGTCGCGGGCCGCACGCTGGATCACCCGGCCTTCGAGCCGCTCTGGTCGCTGCTCGAGGAGCTGGACGTGCCCCTGGTGCTCCACGAAGGAACCACCCAGGACGTGCCGCAGGTCGGGGGCGATCGCTACGAGAACTTCCTCTTCCGGCACATGATCTCTCATGCCTTCGAGCAGCAGATGGCCGTGCTGAGCTTGATCTGCGGCGGCGTGCTGGAGCGGCATCCCGGCCTGCGCGTGCTGCTCGTCGAGGCGGGCATCGGCTGGGTGCCCTACTGGCTGGATCGCATGGATCACCACATTGAGAAGTGGGGACACGCGAGCGCTTCGCTGCCACTCACTCCGACGGAGTACTTCCGCCGCCAGTGCTTCGTCGCGGCCGACTCCGACGAGAGGTTGCTTCCCTTCGTCGTCGACGCCATCGGAGACGACAACCTCTGCTTCTCCACCGACTATCCCCATCCGGATCACACCTTCGAGGGCGTCACGGCCAGGCTGACCTCTCGCGCCGATCTCTCCGAGACGTCGAAACGGAAGATCCTCTGCGACAATGCGGAGCGGCTCTTTCACATCTGAGCGCCCTCGATGGAACTCGGGGGATGCGAGCGGGGTGGGGCATGGCGACACTGAGCGGGTCTGAGGCGGTGGCGAGGTCCCTCGCGAACGAGGGTGTCGAGGTCATCTTCCACATCACCGGCGGTCCGAACATCGAGTTGACGGTGGAGTGCGAGAGGCTGGGTATCCGCCTGATCGACGTTCGCCACGAGCAGGCGGCCGCGGCGGCGGCCCACGCCTACGCGCGCGTGCTGGGCCGAACCGGCGTGTGCCTGGCGCCGGGGGGGCCGGCGACCATCAACATGCTGCCGGGGCTCGCGCACGCTCTCGACGACGCCGTCCCCCTGGTCGCCCTGGGAGGCTCGGCCCCCCTTTCGCAGCGGGGCCGCGGCAGCTTCCAGGAGATGGATCAGGTGGCGCTGATGGCGCCGGCCAGCCGGGAGGCGTTCCAACTGACGGCCCCCGCCCAGATTCCCGAGCGGGTCGCCGCGGCCTTTCGCCTGGCTCGGGCGGGTCGCCAGGGCCCGGTCTACCTCGACCTGCCGGCCGATGTGCTCGCCGCGCAGATCGAGAGCGATGCACTCCACGTTCGCGCGCCGACGAGCGCACCCTCGCGGCCGCAGGGGGACTCCGAGGCGGTGCGGCGGGTGATCGAGATTCTCCGCGCTGCGGAGCGACCGCTGGTGGTGACGGGAAGCGGCATCCACTGGGCTGGTGCCAGCGGCGCGCTGCGCGCCTTCATCGATGCCACGGGCATCCCCTGCTTCGCGACGCCACAGGGTCGCGGGGCCGTGCCGGACGACCATCCGCGTTCCTTTCCCGCTGCGCGGAGCGCGGCCTTCCGCGAGGCCGACGCCGTGCTGGTGGTCGGCACGCGTGACAACTTCATCCTCTCTCACTTGAGTCCGCCGCGCTGGTCGCCGGACGCGCGCTTCATGGCCGTGAACCTCGATGCCGCGGAGCTCGGGCGCAACCGGGCGCTCGAGGTCGGCATCGTCGGCGATGCCGCGGCCGTACTGGGGCAGCTCCTGGAAGAGGCTCGCGGGGCCTTCGATCCGGCGTCGGAGAGCGTCTGGGTCGGGCGACTGCGAAGTCAGGCAGCGAAGAATGCGGAGAAGAGGCGTGCGGCGGAGGAGTCCAGTGCCACGCCCATCCATCCGCTGCGCCTGATGAAAGAGGTGCGCGAGCTGCTCGACCGCGACGCCATCGTCGTCGAGGACGGGCACGACACCCTCGGTTTTTCGCGCCACTCGATCCCGACGCACGAAGCCGGTCATCGGCTCAACCCCGGCCCGCTCGGCAATGTGGGCATCGGGGTGCCCTTCGGCCTGGGCGCCAAGGCCGCCAAGCCGGATCGCCAGGTGGTCGTGATCTCCGGGGACAGCGCCTTCGGCTGGATGGGGATGAACATCGATTCCTGCTGCCGCAACGATCTCCCGATTCTGGTCGTGATCTGCAACAACGCGGGCATCACGGCCCGCAGCAAGGACCAGCCGCTCATGCCGGGCCAGCATCTCGGCTACTCGGACTACCAGCGGGTCTGCGAGGCCTTTGGCGGCTACGGCGAGCGGGTCGAGAAAGCGGACGAGATCCGTCCTGCGCTGGAGCGGGCGCTGGCATCGGGGCGACCGGCGGTGGTAAACGTCATCGTCGACATGTTCGCGCCCTCCGCCACACAGATGGGTTTTGCGGGGGGCTACGGCGGCGGCTGAGCGCCACCGAGAGAATGGACGGCCGTCGCACGAAGGCCCGGCAGGTCGTGGCCCGCTAGAGGCTGGGCGGGAAGTCGCGCCGAGCAGGGCGAGAGAACTGGCCAGCGGAAGGGAGATGGCACTTCGATGAGCGACGCGACGCGCGCATTGGTCGAGGCGATTGCGGAGATGCGTGAGCCGGAGGCGCTCACGCTGGCGCGCGAGATGCTCGACACGGGCTGCGATCCACTGGAGCTGCTGGATTCGTGCCGTGACGCCATGGACATCGTCGGGCGGAAGTTCGAAGAGGGCGAGTACTTCCTGGTCGAGCTGCTGCTGGCGGGCGAGATGCTGCAGCAGATCAGTGCGATGGCCAGGCCTTTGATCCAGACGGATGAACCGAAGGACGAGGATCGCAGCACGATTGTTCTCGGGACGGTTCAGGGCGACATTCACGATATCGGCAAGGACATCGTTACCTTCATGCTCGACATCAACGGCTTCGAGGTGATCGATCTGGGTGTCGATGTGCCCGTCGCCAAGTTCATCGAGGCGATCGGTGAAGCTCACCCCCAGGTCGTCGGCTTGAGTGGTTTCCTGACGCTCTCCTTCAACTCCATGAAGCAGACCATCGAGGCGATCGAAGAGGCGGGTCTCAGGCAGGGCCTCAGGATCATGATCGGGGGTGGACAGGTGGACGAGAGCATCAGGGAGTTCACCGGTGCCGATGCCTTTGGGGCGAATGCGGTGGCGGCGGTCGCGATCGCCAGGCAGTGGACCGGGGCCGAGGGATGACCGCGTCTGCCTCCGCCGCCGGCGAGCTCTACGCCGAGCGCGAGAAGCGCGTACGCGATGCCATCGAGCTGCGAACGCCCGATCGCGTGCCCATCATATTCTTCTGTCACTTCTGGGCGGCGCGCTATGCCGGAATGAGCTTCCGGGAGGCGATGTACGACTGCGAGAAGCTCAATGAGGCCGCTCGGAAGGCCATCCTGGAGCTGGAGCCCGACATCTTTCAGCTGCCCCACGCCGCGGTCAACTTGGGTAGGCCGATGGAGCTGATGGACTACAAGCAGCTCGAGTGGCCCGGGCACCGGGGTGTGGACCCGAACGTTCCCTACCAATACCTCGATCGCGAGTACATGCTGGCCGAGGAGTATCAGGAGTACATCTTCGATCCGACCGGGTTCATGCTGAGGAAGTACCTGCCTCGTGTCGCGGGAGTCTTCGAGCCCTTTGCGATGCTGCCCGAGGTGTCGACGCTCTTCTACCTCAAGCTCATCCACTCGACTGCCGCCGTGGCGACCCCGGCGATGGCCGAGGCCGGACGTGCGCTCTTCCAGGCCGGCCGGGAGTCACAGCAGATGCTGGGTACGTCGGCGCAGTTGATTGCCGAACTCACCGAGCTCGGCTTTCCCAACAACAACCTGAGCTTCACTTCGGCTCCCTTCGACATGTTTGCGGATTACTTCCGCGGCTCGAAGGGCGCGATGCTCGACATGATCCGACATCCCGACGACCTGCTGGCCGCCATGGACAAGGCGGCGGAGATCCTGATTCGGGGCGTGCTGGCCGATGCGGCGATCACCGGTGCCCAGACCGTCTTCATCCCGCTTCACTGGTGTCTCGACGGATTCATGTCGCCCGCTCAGTTCGAGACCTTCTTCTGGCCTCCGCTGCGCAAGCTTCTCTGCGCTCTGGTCGAGGCCGACCTGGTGCCTCATGTTCTCTGGGAGGGCGACTGTACGACACGGCTCGAGACCATCGCGGATGTTCCCCGCGCGAAGCTGGTCTACTTCTTCGAGCGAACGGATCTCTTCAGGGCCAAAGAGGTGTTGGGGGATACCGTGTGTCTGCGTGGCAACGTTCCCGCCCCCATGTTGACCACGGGAACGCCGGATGATGTCCGCGGCTTTTGCCGCCGGCTCATCGAGGGGGTTGGCAGGGACGGCGGCTTGATCCTGGACGGTGGTATCGGCATCCCCGACGACGCCAAGCCCGAGAACGTGCGGGCAATGTTCGCCTCGGTGGCGGAGTACGGAGCCTGATTCGGGTTTCCGCGCTTCTCCGGAATCTGCGGGTATGCTGCGCCTTGCAGCGCGCATTCTTCGCGCCGAACAGCGGGAGGAGATTTCCATGGCCCATCGCGTGATCCAGTGGAGCACCGGCAACGTCGGCCTCTTTGCTCTGCGTGCGGCAATTCGGCACCCGGAGCTCGAGGTCGTCGGGCTGGTCGTGCACAGCGAGAGCAAGGAGGGGAAGGACGCGGGGACGCTCTGCGGACTCGATCCGATCGGCGTGAGGGCCAGCCGCGACACCGATGCGGCCCTCGCGCTAGATGCGGATTGCGTCATCTACACGGCCACGGCCGACCTGCGCCCGATGGAAGCCGTCGACGACGTGTGTCGCATCTTGCGCTCCGGCAAGAACGTCGTGACGAGCTCGCTGATCCAGCTCGTGCATCCGAGTGGCTTCGGGCCGGAGGTGGAGAAGCGCATCGCGGAGGCTTGCCGCATTGGCGGCGCGTCCTTCTTCGCGTCGGGCATCGACCCGGGCTTCGCGAACGACGTGTTGCCGCTCGTGCTGTCGGGCCTGAGCGAGCGCTGGACGCAGATCCGCATTCGGGAGATCGTGAACTACGCAAGCTACGACCAGCCGGAGGTGGTGCTCGGCACCATGGGATTCGGCAAACCGCTCGACGAGACGCCGCTGCTGCTCCAGCCCGGCGTTCTCTCGGTGGCCTGGGGTGGCACGATTCGCATGCTCGCCGCCGGCCTCGGGCTCGAGCTCGACGAGATCTCACAGGAGACCGAGGCTCAGGCGGCGCCGCGCGATCTCGAGACCGCCATGGGCACGATCGAGGCGGGCACCCGGGCGGCGATCCGCTTCGAGGTGCAGGGCATCGTCGATGGCGTGAAGCGTCTCGTGGTCGAGCACGTGACGCGCATGCACGACGACGTGGCTCCCGACTGGCCGCAGAGCGAAGGCGGCTACCACATCATCATCGAGGGCGTTCCGCGCCTCGTCTGCAAGCTCGACATGGAAGACGAGCACGGCGACCATGCCGTCGGCGGCGTGATACTCACCGCCACCCGCATCGTCAACGCGGTTCCCGCCGTCGTTGCCGCAGAGCCCCGGCCGCTTGCGGCCCTCGACGTCGGCTTCGTGACGGGAAGGGGACTGATGGGCGATTGAGCGCAACGCAGCCTTCGCCGCCGCGCCGGCGGCGTCAGTCTCGGGTCCGGCCACCTGGTGCGGATGCGAAACCTCGCGGTCACACCATGATCCAACAAGGAAAAGCCTCGGAGATGCTGGGCCGGGGGCGAAGGCGGTGGCGCGCGGAAGCAGAGGCGTCCCCAGCGCCAGGGCAGCGAATTCCCGGCTCGGGATCGAGGGGCGCCGGCGCATGAGCACGACACCGCCTTCGCCCCCGGCCATGGCGAAGCGCGACGAGCTATTTCGCAGCCCCCTAGCCGTTGATCTTGGCGATCACGTTGTTGGCATAGCCCTCGAGATAGGCACGCTTCTCCTCCAGGGTGGTATTCGGCGCGAGGCTGTAGGCGGAGGGCAGGCTCACGCTGCCGGTGATCCCGGCATCTTCCATGCGCTTGAAGTCGTCGGGGCTGCACTCGTTGTAGACGGGAGCGATCAATTCCAGAGGCTCGTTCGAGCGGCCGC
>JAFDCZ010000167.1 GCA_019312665.1 Deltaproteobacteria bacterium
CATCTTCCATGCGCTTGAAGTCGTCGGGGCTGCACTCGTTGTAGACGGGAGCGATCAATTCCAGAGGCTCGTTCGAGCGGCCGCACTCGGCGCGCAGCTCGGTCAGCTTCTTGGCCGTGGCGATGGCGTCGTCCAACATCTGACCTGGGCCGAGCCAGCCGTCGCCCAGCCGGGCGGTGCGGCGCATGGCCGGAGCGCTGATCCCGCCCATGTAGATCGGCACCGGGCGGGTGGGTGCGGGCGACATCTGTCCGCTGAACTCGAAATGCTCACCGTGGTGCTCCACCTTCTTGCCGGTTTGGAGCTTGCGGATGACCTCGATGCACTCGTCGTAGCGCTTGCCGCGGGTCGAGAAATCGACACCGAGGATGTCGAACTCCTCCTTCATCCAGCCCGCGCCGGCGCCGAGGATGATCCGGTTGTCGCTGAAGTAGGCCACGCTGCCGGTCGCCTTGGCCACTTCGATCGGGTTGCGCAGCGGTAGGATGAAGACGTTCGTGGCGAAGAGGATCTTCTGGGTGACGGCCGCCATCGCCGCCATCAGCGACCAGCACTCGGGCCAGACGGTTTCTTCGGTGAAGGAGGGCGGCTTGCCGTCCTCGGAGTAGGGATAGGTCGACTCCTGCCCCTCGATGTGGAGCAGGTGGTCGGGCAGCAGCAAGCCGTCGAAGCCCAACTCGTCCGAGATCTTGGCGACGTCGATAATTTGATTGCCCTCGCAGAGGAAGAGGGACTGCCAGAATTTCATTGCGTTTCTCCTGTTCTCGTCATGAGGTCTGGTCCGGGAGTGTATTCGGCCAACGCGGGTCCCAGCCATCCCAGGACATCACTTCTTCCAGCGGGCGGCGCGGCGCCTGCCGCAGATCGCCCCCCTTGATGTGGGCCACCGGAAGCAGACAGACCTGAGTGAAGCCGTCGGGAATCTGCAGAAGCTTCGCGCACTCCTGCTCGAAGATCAGGTGGAGCGTCGTGAGTGTGCTCCCCAGGCCACGGCTGTGCAGGGCGAGCTGGAAGCTCCAGACCGCGGGATAGATCGAGCCGTAGTGCGACGATGCCAGCGCGTCGGAGGCGTCGCCGGGCAAGCGCTTCATGCAGGGAATCACCAGAACGGGAACCTCCCCCAGGTGATTCGCCAGGTAGAGGATCGACTCGTAGACCCGCACCTGCCGCGCATCGCCGGACTCTCGCGCCGCCTCGAGGACGCCCGCGAAATAGGAATCGCCGGCCCGAGCGAAGCAGTCTCCGATGGCTCGCCGCTTTTCCGCGTCTCGAATCACGATCCAGCGCCAGTCCTGCGCATTGAGACCGGTCGGCGCCTGCAGCGCGATTCTCAGGCAATCGAGAACGGGCTCCGACTCGACGGGCCGCTCGAGGTCCAGGCGCTTCCTGACCGCTCGCGTGGTCAGAAGCAGACGATCGATCTGTTCGAGATCAAAGGGAGTCATGTGAGCCTCCGAGGGGCTCCATGGCGGTCCCGCCTGCCCCCTCGTGTTGCGCCGCGCTCTCGCCCGCCAGGGCCCCGAAGGTCATCGCGGGGCCGATGGTTCCGCCGCCTCCCCAGTACCCGGCTCCTGCCGGCGAAGCGATGCAGTTGCCCGCACCGAACAAGCCCGGGATCACTTCTCCCCGCACGTCCAGCACCCGCCCGCGGGCATCGATCACTGGCCCCCCTTTGGTGTCCAGCACACCGGGACCGAGCAGAATCGCATAGTAGGGCCCCTGCTTGGCCAGGGGCTGCATCGAGGCGTTCGGGTAGCGGTACTCCTTGTCCGGGTGACGCGTGAAGTTCTGGAAGTATTTCTCGATGGGCGTCTCACCTCGGTGGAAGTCCTCGTCGATGCCAGCTTCTGCGAATTCGGCAAAGCGTGCCAGGGTCTCCCCGAGGTGCTTGCCGAAGTGCTGCGACAGCTGGATCCCGCCCGTGTGCCCGGAGAGCTTCGCCAGGCGTTGGCGGAGCTTCGCTTCCAACTCGGCGAGCGTCTCGCCGCGGATCACGTGACTCGCCTCCGTTTCGGGAATCGGGAAGGCTCCGGCGGTTTCCCAGGCGGCATCGGCGTCGTAGATCATGATGCCCACCAGGTTCTGGAACTCGCCCAGTTGGGTATCCCAGACGAATTGGGCCTGGGTGCGCTCGTTGTACGGCGCCTTCTCGCTGACGAAGCGACGACCGTGGCGATTGACCTGGATCATCGCGGCTCCCGGCAGATTGAAGACCCCCAGGCCGACTTCCGAGTTTCGCGCAGCTTCCTCCAGCAGAACCTGCGTCCACCATGCGTTGTTCATGTTGCCTAGGGCGGCCCCGACCTCCCCGGCGATCGCGATGGCATCGCCCTCGGCCGCGGGCATGGCGCAGCCGCCGACGATCGGCCCGCGCAGGAAGTTGCTGGTCAGCTCCGCGTTGTGCGTGAAGCCTCCGGTCGCCAGGACCACGCCGCGAAGCACCCGGATCCGGATGGCTGCACCCGAGGCGTTCTCGGCGACGAGCCCTGTGACGCGTCCCTCCCGCATGACGAGCCGCGAGGCGCGGTGGGAGAGGAGCGACGGAATGCCCCGCGCTTCGATCACCGATCGGAGTTGGGCGATGAGCCCGGACCCCCAGACGGCCTCCCCGCGCTGCGTGGCTGCCGCCAACGCTCGTCCACCCTTGGGGTCCCGGCCCTCCGGGAGATGGGAGTAGTAATCCGGAAGCTGTGGGCCGTGGCCCGGTCCGGGATAGAAGATCGACGACGTCAGTGCCCCGATCTCGTGCAGCCAGTCGACGACCCGGCTCGCGTTGTCGTAGTAGGCAGCGATCAGGTCGTAGGCCCGATCCGGCAGGCCCAGCTTCGCGGCGTCGGCGTCGTATTGCTGTGGGTAGCTGACTCGCGCCATATAGCGCAGCGCATCTTCCCGCGGATCCTCAGCGCCCAGGTTGCGCAGCTGCGTGTTGTTGGGAATCCAATAGATCCCCTGGCTCTTGAGGGTCGTGCCTCCGGGGAAGCTGGCCTTCTCCAGCAGGGTCACGCGTGCGCCCGCATCTTGCGCGGCCAACGCGGCACAGGACCCGGCGGCGCCGCTTCCCACGACCAGCACCTCCGTCTCCAGGTCCCAGGAGGGCTCCGCCGAATTCTCGGTGGACGCGGCGGAGCTTCCGGCGCCGACGGAAAGGGCGCCGAGGACCGATCCCTTCAGGAATCGGCGGCGGTCCAGGGCGCCGGGACCTTTCGTCCGAAGCATGTGCGCGTCGCTCATGACGCTCTCCTCATGCAGCCACTGCTCGGAGCCCGACTTCCGGGGGAAGCCCGGCCTAACCGTTGCCAGAAACGGCGGGGTGGCGGTTCTTCTCGCTCCAGTAGGCTCTCATCGAAGCCACCTTGCCGTCGTCGTTGATTTCGAAGATGTCGATCGTGTCGACTTCCATCTTCTTGCCGTCGTCCAGGTAGCCGAGGGTGAAGGCGAAGGCGACGTAGCGATCGGCGCAGCCGACGGGCCCGGTGGGGACTGCCGTAAACTCCATCTGGAAGGCGGCTTCGTAGAACCCGCAGATCGCCGCGATTCCCGACCGCCGCTCCGAGCCGATGGGGTCCTCCAGGGTGGCGTCGTCCGCAAAGAGCGTCTTGATCAGGCCGATGTCCTGCGTCGCGAGTGCGGTGAGATAGGTCTTGGCGATGGCTTCGCCGCGTTCCGTGTCCATCTGGTGTTCCTCCGGTAGGGGTTCTGCTTCCCGATAATCGTGGCCGCGCCGCCGGGCGCCTTGCTTCGAACGGCTAGGATCATCCCCCGGGGGCATGGTGTCGGGGTTGGTATACGGGGGTTACTGATAGCAGATATTTCGTATACTCGGGAAGTGGTGAGCCCCTTTGGCGGCCGGCCCGCAACACGGGCCGCGGCCGCTCGCGAGGTGCAGGCGATGGACCGCGGCGAACGCATCGACGACGCCCCGCGGCAGGCGGGCGGGGCCTCCCGCCCCAGCCGTCGCTCGCGGCTTCGCGGCTCCGACCAGACCCCCGGCTACCGCAAGATCCTCGCGGGCGCGGTCAGCTCCTTCGGGAGCTTCGGCTTCGGCAAGACCACTGTGGAGGACATCGCTGCGAGGGCGCACGTCTCGAAGCCGCTCTTCTACCGCTACTTCGAGAACAAGGAGCACGTCTTCGAAGTCGTGGTCGCAGATGCCCTGATGGAGTGGAACGAGGTTCTCGCCGACGCGGTGTCTCGTGCCGAGGGCTGTGCTGACGCCCTGCGCATCCTCCACGAGACCTCGGTCGACTATGCGCGAACTCGTCCGTTCGTCCATCGCCTGTTCACACGCGACACGGAGTGGATGCTCGCGACGCATAGCGACGTGATCGAGCGGGGGTCGGCGGTCCTTCGCCGCCTGATCGAGCAGATCCTTCAGCGTGGCCTCGCGGCCGGAGAGGTGCGATCGGATCTGCAGATCGAGGACATGGCGGACCTCGTGCTCGAAATCCACCTGGCCTACACGACCCGGATCGTCGTCGGGGGGGCACCGCCGGGGCCGCGCCTGGTGGCGGCGACCATCGAGTGCATGCTGTCGGGCATGTTGGCGCCCCAGACCGGATCGACGCCGGGGAAGTCGACGCGACGCGAAGGGAATTGAATTTCGAAGCTCCGGGGCATTTCGAATCGCAGGGGCCACGCCACGAGGAGGGACACCATGAGGTACGCCATGAGCGACCGAGCTCTTGCCGGGGACGACATGGGAGGCCTCGGCCTCGACGACGAAGTCCTGCTGAAGAGGATCGACCAGCTCACGCTGCGTGACGAGCTGGTTGCCTGGAAGGCCATCCAGGTTGACGACACGCCGATGATCCGCACCGAGCGCGCCGTGCTGGCCGCCGAATCCTGGAAGAGCACGCGCGGCGAAGACTTGCAGATCCGGCGCGCCAGGCTTCTTGCCAACATCCTGGAGAACATTCCGGTCCACATTCACGACTGGCAGCTGCTGGCGGGCAGCGAGTCTCAGGACATCTACGGCGTCCACCCCGACATCGATCTGTGCACGACTCTCACGGTGGACGCGATGGGCTGCGAGGTCCTCCCCATCGGAAGCCCCGAGGTCGCCGGCATGGTGACCGAGGAGGAGAGACAGCTGCTGCTGGAGTGCGTCGAGGCGTTTCGAGGCGACACGGTGTTCGAGCACGTCGAGCAGGCGTGGACCCAGGCGCTGGGCACCCATCCCATCGGTTGGTTGTCCGCGATGCAGTTTCTCGGCAAGCCCGGACCCTACATTCGCGGTCCGCTTGTGTTCGAACGGGTGATCAACGAAGGCCTGCGCAGCATCATCGACGAAGCGAAGCAGAAGATCGCCGAGTTCAAGCAGACCCTCGAGGCCGATATCGACAAGCTCTACTTCTGGCAATCGGTCGTCATCGTTCTGGAGGCGATGATCGTCTACGCCAACCGGCATGCCGACCACGCGCTCGAGCTGGCCGAAGGGGAGCCGGATTCGCAGCGCCGGGCCGACCTCGAGTCGATCGCCGACGCCTGCCGACGCGTGCCCGAATATCCCGCGCGCAACCTCCAGGAGGGGTTCCAGGCGGCGGTCTTCATCCTCCTGGGCATCAAGCTGGAGACGCCTCACATGCCGGGGGATGCCGGCAGGATGGACCAATACCTGTGGCGGCTGTTCGAGAACGACACCCGCCGGGGCGACGTCACGCTGCAACGGGTCGGAGACCTGTTTGCCAGCTTCCTGGCGTTCCGGGCCGGCGTCGTCTCGCTCAACGACCCCGATTTCATCGACATGAACCAGACCGTGACCCAGCTGAACCTGATCACCCTGGGCGGAGTCGACAAGGCGGGCCATGGCGCGGACAACGCGCTCACCTACCTCTTTCTGCACGTCGCCGGGTTGTTGGCCCTGCCCGAGCCCCACCTGACCCTTCGCTGGCACCGGCAGACGCCGAGAGAGATCCTGCACAAGGCCCACGAAACCAGCCTGAAGGTGGGGGGCAACCCCCAATTCGTCAACGACGAGCTCGTCGAGGAGTACTGGACGGCCCGCGGCGTGCCCATCGAGAAGGTCCGCGACCAGAGCGGTGTCGGCTGCCTGCCGCCTCTGGCGGCGAACATCGGCTACTACATCGTCGGCACCCTGAGTCAGGCCAAGGCGCTCGAGATGGTGCTGCACGATGGCCGCGACCAGCTCTTCGATCAGCCCATCGGCCTCGCGACCGGTGACCCGCTGAGCTTCGCGAGCTTCGACGAGCTGCTGGAGGCCCACCAGCGGCAGTACGAGTTCTGGGTGGCGCGCTTCGCGTGGATGGCGCGCATCTCGTATGGCGTGGAGCCCAAGTACCTGCGCACTCCGTTCTTCTCGAGCGTCTTCGACGGCTGCGTCGAGCGGGGCAGGGACCTGTCGTTCCGGGACGCACCCTTCTTCAGTCACGTCATCAACGACAGAGCCGTGATCGATGCCGCCGATTCGCTGATGGCGATCAAGAAGCTCGTCTTCGAGCAGAAGCAGCTCACGATGGCCGAGCTGATCGAGGCGCTGGATGCGAACTTCGCGGGCGAGCGCGGAGAGGAGATCCGCCAGCTGTGCCTGGCCGCGCCCAAGTACGGCAACGACATCGACGAGGTCGATCGCCTGGCGGGCGAGCTGGGCGCCTTCGGTGGCCGCACCGTTCGCGCGCACCACATGCCGGACGGCTCTCAGATCGAGATCGAAAGGCCGGGCGTGTCGTGGCACTACTTCGGCGGCGCCCTGACCGACGCACTCCCCAACGGTCGCAAGGCCAAGGAGCCGCTGAACGACGCCACGCTATCGCCCATGCGGGGCCGGGACGAGTTCGGACCGACGGGTGTCTTCCGTTCCGTCTACAAGGCCGGTTTCCGGGAGTCTCTCTACAACGTGCTGAACCAGCGGATCTCGCCGAGTGCGGTTCGCAGCCGCGAGAGCATGGAGAAGCTCGTCGGCCTCACCCAGAGCTACATGGAGAACGGCGGCATCCACGTCCAGTACAACATCGTCGACAGCGAGACGATGCACCGGGCCCAGGAGAAGCCGGAGGAGCACAAGGATCTGGTGGTGCGGATCGGCGGGTTCAGCGCGTACTTCGTGCAGCTCACCCGGGAAATGCAGGACGATGTGATCATGCGCAACGAGCAGGGCGTCTAACCGGGGAGATCCAGCCGTTGCATCTGGGATTCGAGCGCTGAGCCAAGTAGAAGAAGATTCCTGGCGGCCAACGCCCACGCCTCAGAAGACTGGTGCCAGAGTCGCTCCGCAACTCGGCTGCCAACGAACGGAGGGACCCCATCGTGTCCGCTGCTGCTTCCGAAGAGCTCCGCGACGAACTGGTTGCCAAGGCACGGGGCCTCGCCTCGCTCTTCGAGGCGGAAGGTCCCAAGGCCGAGAAGCTCAGGCAGCCGACCGACGAGGCGATCGCCGCAGTGGCCGCTGCCGGGCTCTACCCGCTCCTGGTGCCCAGGCGAAACGGCGGGCATCAGCTCGACCTCGATGCCTACGTCGACGTCGGAATTGCTCTGGCGCATGGGGATGCCTCCCTCGCCTGGGTGACGATGCTCTACATCCATCACGACTGGATGTTCAGTCAGTTCCCCGAAGCCTTTCAGAAGGAGATCTTCGCGGACGGTCCGCATATCCCCGCACCCGCCTGCCCCTCCTTCACGGCCAGCGCGAAGCGCGTGGAAGGGGGCTATCGGCTCAGCGGTCGTTGGAGCTGGGCCACCTGCGTCATGCACTCCACCTGGGTGATCGCCGGGGTGCTCTGTGAGGACGATCAGGAGATGCGCTTCTTCGCCGTGCCCATCGAGGAGGCGGAGGTCCACGATGTCTGGCAGATGAGCGGCATGGCGGCCACCGGCAGCAACGATTTCTCACTCGACGATGTCTTCGTTTCCGACGAACGGACGATGTCCATTCCCGATCTCTATGCGGGTGCTGCGCCGGGTGTGGCGATCCATCCGAACGTCCCCGCCATTCGAACCCCCATGATGGTGCTCCTGATGCTCGGCGCCACCATCGTCCTGACTGGTCAGGCCCGGGTCTCCGTGGAGCGCCTTCGTGACCGGATGCAACAGCGGGTCCTGATGTACCAGACCGGCGGAAAGCAGGCGGACAACGCAGCGGCCCAGATGCGGCTCGGCCGCCTGGATCTACTGGTGGAGCAGACCGAGATGTTTCTACGCGCCGCCGTCGCGGAAATCATGGCGAGGCGCGATGCCGGAGAGGCGACCCTCGAAGCGCGCGCGGCCAACGCGGCTCGCATGGCGATGGTGGCGAGGCAGTGCCGCGACATCATCAGCGAGGCCAGCGATGTCGCGGGCACCAGCTCCCATCGCGACGACAATCCGCTTCAGCGCTCCCTGCGCGACGCGAATGTGCTCTACAGCCACATGATGTATTCGATCGACGAGCGCATGGAGACTCACGGGCGGGTCTTGTTGGGCCTCGATGTGAATACCATCATCCTCTAGCGGGCTGCTGCAATAGCCCGGTGAGCGGCGCCAGGGCCGGGTGCCAAGGCGGTGTCGTGCTCATGGCCGCCGCTGCCCGGCTCTTCCTGCACGGCAGGTGCGCCGCTCAAAGTGCCTCAGCCAGGCCCAGCTCGTTGCCAAGCTCACGATAGAGCTGCTCCCAGTCAGCATGGTGGGACAGTTGGATTTTCTGCAGCGGCCACACTTCGAACCAGTGTTCACTGCGGCGCTGGTAGTCAGCCATGAACTGCAGGACGCCGGCAAAATCCTCATAGCCTCGCGACGCCGCATATTGATTTCGCGTGGTGACCTCCACCAGAAAAGAAGTCCAGGACCGCCCACGCTCGCGACACAGCTGCTGTGTGTGGCTGCGGCTCTCCACCTGATTGAAATGGATCAGCAGAGGGCAGTGTGGCTCGAGCACGGCACTGAGTTCGAGCAGGCAGCGATCGATCAGCGGCGCTGCAAGAGACTGTTGCAACAATACGCGTGCGACGGTCTGGAACAGTGCGGCCTCTGCGATGATCAAGTCATTCGTCGAAGAGTGGGAAGAGAAATAGTCCCGCCAACATTCCACGAACCGTGCGGCCATCTGCTGCGGATCGTCGTGCCAGGGAGGTTGCAGTGGATGGGGCTGGTCGTTCTCGTAGAGACAGATGCAGGGTTTGCCTCGTCCCTCGAAATGCTCGGTCAGCCGTTCAGCTAGAGTGGTCTTGCCTACTCCGGGCAAGCCCTCGATCAGTATCAAGCGGTTTTCGGAGATCAAGGCAGCCGGCCCGCTTCAGCCAGGCGCTGGTACTCGATGCTGGCCAGCAGGATCTGTTCATTCCAGTTTTTCCGACGTGACCGGCAGGCGCGCATGTCGGCATGGAGCAAGGACAGCGTGTGTTCAGAATAGGTCTGCAGCTCGGCCTGCAGGTAGGTCTTGAAGGAGGTGCTGTGGCTGCCATCCTGTTCCAGACTGCGCCCCTCTTCGGCCAGCCGAGGGTATTTCTGGTGTAGCTCCTGCTGCCAGGTCATTTGCATGGCGGTGATGGCATCGAGCACCGGCAATGCTGCCAAACCGCCATCGGGTCTTTCCATCA
>JAFDCZ010000168.1 GCA_019312665.1 Deltaproteobacteria bacterium
TCCGTGCCCTGGTGGCGGCCGGCAGCATCGACTGCGGCATCGCCGGGGGCGTGGAGGTGATGAGCCGCGTGGGTCTCGGCGCCAACGTGGCAGGCGGACCCGGATTCTTCATCCCGTCGGAAGGCTTCGAGTGGAAGATGGCGATGAGCCAATTCGAAGCCGCCGAGCGAATCGCCAAGAACCGCGGGATCGTCCGCGAAGACGTCGACAAATGGGGCCTGCGCTCCCAGACCCTCGCCGCGCAGGCGCGAGACGAAGGACGCTTCAAGAACGAGATCCTGCCGATCGAAGCCCCCCAGGTCGACGATCAGGGCGAGCCCACGGGGGAGAGCCGGCTGGTCGAAGCCGACCAGGGCATTCGGCCGAGCACCCTCGACGCGCTATCCGGGCTTCGAGAGGCCGTTCCCGGCCTGATGCATACCGCCGGGAACTCGTCGCAGATTTCGGACGGCGCGGCGGCCATTCTCTGGATGTCGGCGGACAAGGCCAAGGCGCTGGGGCTGACGCCCCGGGCACGCATCCTTTCGGACGTCGTCGTCGGTGCCGACCCCTACTATCTTCTCGACGGTCCGATCGACGCCACCCGGAAGCTGCTCGAGAAGTCCGGCATGAACCTCGGCGACATCGACCTCTTCGAGGTCAACGAGGCCTTCGCGTCCGTGGTGCTCTCGTGGCTGCAGGTGTGTGAGCCCGATGTAGACAAGGTGAACGTCAACGGGGGTGCCATCGCGCTCGGGCATCCGGTGGGGGCCACCGGCTCGCGATTGATCATCACCGCGCTGAACGAGCTCGAACGCAGCGACAAGAGTACTGCCTTGATCACGATGTGCTGCGGCTCCGCGGTGGGTACGGGCACCATCATCGAACGGCTCTGACGAAGGGCGAAAGGGACGACCGACATGAGTGAAATCGGATTCGACGACCGCGTGGTCATCATCACGGGTGCGGGCAGCGGACTGGGAAGATGCCATGCGCTGGAGTTCGCCCGGCGCGGTGCAAAGGTCGTGGTGAACGATCTCGGAGGTGCCATGGACGGCACCGGCTCGGGTTCGGCTGCGGCGGACATCGTGGTCAAGGAAATCGAAGAGGCCGGGGAGCTTCGCAAAGATGAGCCAGGAAGAAATGGACGGCGTGCTCGACGTCCATCTGCGAGGAGCGTTCTTCGTCTCGCAGCCGGCCTTCCGAGCGATGAAGCAGGGCAGCTATGGTCGCATCATCTTCACCGCATCCGCCGCCGGAGTCTTCGGCAATTTCGGCCAGGCAAACTACGGCGCGGCCAAGATGGGTCTGGTCGGCCTATCGAACGTTCTGGCGCAGGAGGGCGCGAAGGCGAACATCACGAGCAATGTCATCGCCCCGATTGCCCTCACCCGAATGACCGAAGGCATCATGGACGGCCTGGGCCTGAAGCTCGACCCCGAGTACGTGACCGCGATGGTCTGCTACCTGGCTTCCGAGCAGTGCGAACTCAGCCACGAGATCTTCTCGGTAGGGGCCGGGCGCTATGCCAGGGTCTTCGTGGGTCTCTGCGAGGGCTGGGCCGATACCGAGGCCGAGAGTCTCAGCGCGGATGATGTGGCAGCCCATATCGATCAGATCCGCGATCCCGAGGGCTACGTGATTCCGGGCAGCGCCGCCGAGGAGATGATGGCGGCGATGAAGAACTTGAAGCGCTGATCGGTCAGTCCAACACGGCATGGACCCCCTCAGCCGCTTCTTCACCTGGATCGAGGATCGCATCGAGCGCCCTCGGCTCCTGGCCATCCGAAAAGCCCTGAGCAGCGACCCGAGTCTGCTGCGACCCATGGGCTTCGTGTGTCGGGAGCAGGCCGAGCGGATCCCGGACCGGACGGCGCTTCGATTCGAGGCGGAAGAGGTTTCTTTCGCCGCCTACAACGAAGGCGTCAATCGTTACACCCACCTGCTCCGAAGCCGCGGCGTCGAAAAGGGCGCGGTGGTCAACATCATGATGGAGAATTCGCCCGACTTCCTGATGGCACAGGGCGCATGCGCGAAGCTCGGCGCGATCGGCGCCCTCATCAATCACCACCTCGAGGCCGAAGCGCTGGTTCATGTCCACCGCTGTTCGGGAGCCGAGATCGCACTCGTCGACCGTGCGGGTTCGCAATCACTCGGCCCGGTCTCCGGAGAACTGAGCGGGATCGAGATCCACGGGGAACTCGACGAGCACTCGCGCGGGGATTCAAGTTTTCGTCCTCTTCGCGAGGAACTCGAGGATGCGTCGACGAGCGAACCGGAGCTGGCCGACATCTCGCTCGGCGATGTGTTCCTCTACATCTACACATCGGGCACCACGGGATTCCCCAAGCCCGCCGTCGTTCGTCACCTTCGCTTCACGGCGGGGGGTCGGTCGCTGGCCATGATGTACGAAGTGGCTCCCGATGACTGCACCTACGCGCCGATCCCCCTCTACCACGGCTGGGCGAATTTCGTCGGATTCTCTCCCGCTTTCCACACCGGCGCGTGTTTCGCATCCCGCCGACAGTTCAGCGCGAGCGAGTTTCTCACTGACCTGCGACGCCACGAGGTCACGATCTTCGCCTTCGTAGGCGAGCTGTGCCGCTACCTGATGCGAACCGCGCCCAGCGCTGCCGACCGGGACCACAAGCTCCGCCTGGCGACGGGCGCGGGCCTGCGCCCGGACATCTGGGTCGACTTCCAGAAGCGCTTCGGAATCCCCAAAATCATGGATTCCTACGGCCAGACCGAGGGGAACGTGAGCCTTCAGAACCGCCGCGGAAGGGTCGGATCCGTCGGGCGCAGTGCACCCGACACCCACGACCAGCTTCGCCTCGCGCGCCACGACACCGAAACGGGTCAGCTGGTGCGAGGATCCGACGGGATGCTGATCGAATGCCGGGTGGGCGAGCCCGGTGAGTTGTTGAGTCGGATCTCGGAATCGAGCCCGATGCCCTTCGACGGCTACGCGAATGCCGCCGACAACGAGCAGAAGATGATCCGCGACTGCTTCGAGCAGGGCGATCTCTACTTGCGAACGGGTGATCTGCTACGGCGTGATCGCGCGTCCTACTACTACTTCGTGGATCGACTCGGAGACACCTTTCGCTGGAAGGGAGAGAATGTCGCCACGCTGGAGGTGGAGCACCTCTTGAACACGGCGCCCGGAGTGCACGAGACAGCCGTCTACGGCGTGAGGGTCCCCGGAGCGGAGGGACGTGCCGGCATGGCCCTGGTGGTTCCAGCCGAGGCCGGCCACTTCGATCCCCAAGCCTTTCTCGCTCATGCCGCCAAGAAGCTACCGCGCTACGCACGGCCTCTCTTCATCCGCGTCGCTGCTTCCATGGACGTGACGGGGAACTTCAAGAATCGCAAGCTGCACCTGCAAGCCCAGGGCTTCGACCCGGGCAGGATCGCCGACCCCCTCTTCTTGCGCGACGACCAGACGGGATGCTTCATCGCGCTCGATCCAGGCGTCCACGCCGAGATCCTGGCGGGAACGCGCCAGCTCTGAGTCTGTCTTCGGTCTCGCGCGGCGCGAGTGAAACCGCCCCCTGCATCCACTGCCTGCTAGCGGCTCTCCCCAGGGGAACACATCGCCCATCCCATGAAAGTGGCTGCAGCAGGGGAATCATCGATTAAATAGGAGAATTATGACGATTCTGTCTTATTTTCTCGTTTCGTGTTACTGTTGAGCCGAGGTTGCAGATTCCCGTAGAGGAGATCCTGCCGTGGCGACACTGATCAACGAACTCTGCTGCAACTGCGGTGCATGCGAATTTGTATGCCCGGGGGATGGCATCCACAGGGACGGCGCGATCTTCGTGATCGATCCGGCTCGTTGCACGGAGTGTGTCGGTTTTCACGCCAAGCAGCGGTGCTCGTTCGTGTGCCCGATCGACGACTGCTGTGTCCCCGACCCGGAGAGGGTCGAGTCGGAAGAGGTCTTGTTCGAGCGCGCGTCGAAGCAAGCGGCCGCCGCCGGTCGCGAGCCGCTGATCCTCACAGAGAAGACCTCACATTTTCGAGTGGGTACATCCCGATCGTGGTGGGAACGAATATTGCCGGGGCAGAGAGATGCCACCGCACAACCCGACAATCTCGAGAGTCGAGGCGAAGAATTGAGTTGAGGAATTCAACCCGGCGGTCGTTGATGCGTCATGAGTCACGCCACCGGGAAGTGCAAGGTCGACAACGGATCACGGCAGGTCGATTGTCGAACGGTGAGGAGACTCTGTCGCGGTGGAAGATCTGGAAGTTCTCACGGAGCACTTGCATCTCGTCAGCGAGCGCGAGCCTCGAATCGCCGAGCGGGTCTACGAGCGCCTGTTCAAGTATCACCCGCCGCTTCGGGAGCTCTTTGGAGACCACGCCGCAGCGGTTCAACAGGACATGCTCAACGAGACGCTGGTTGGTGTGGTCGATAGCCTTCTCAGAGGCGAGCGGCTCCGACTGGAACGAGCGTTTGGAACACCTCTGGAGGGAAAGGATGAATTACCTATGCACCCTCATGCGCCAGGGCGCGCGGAAGACATCTTGATGTCCGCCGAGATTCCCGCCGTCGTCGTCGCAGAGAGAAACGGCACCGTGATCGTCCAGAATACTCCCGCACGACGCCTCATGGGAGTGGGGACGGGCCAAGATTGCTGGGAGGTCATGGGCGGGCTGAAGCAGGCCGAGGGGCTTCCCTGCACCCGGGGCTGTGTGCGTGAGCTGCTGGCATCCGGGGTGGAGCAATCACAGCACGCCCGAATCGAGCTCACTGGCCAGAGACATGATCTCACGTGCATTCCCGTGGGCGACAACGTCGTATGCGTGCTCAGTCACGGTACCGGCGAGCGCCCCGAGGCCTGCGAAGATCTGACGGCCCGCGAGCGAGAGGTGTTGGGGCTTCTCGCTGACGGCGAGACGACCCCCTCGGCCGCCAAGCAATTGGGAATCCGCGAGTCCACTCTGCGCACTCACGTGGAGAAGATGCGAATCAAGTTTGGAGTCAACACACGCGCGGCGCTCGTCGCCCTGGGTTTTCGGATCGGATACCTGTCATAGGATCCGTGGTTTAATGCCGGCTCTCTGCGTTCGAAGGCGGTTTCCGCCGCATGGAGCATGGCAGCTACGAGGTCAGTTCGGCTTCGGAGAGAATGGCAATCGATAAACCGGAGATCACATGAGTTCTCACACGAACAACCCGCCCGAAGCCGATTCGGACTCCATCAACTTCTACGATCCGGCCGTGGCCGCTCACCCGCAGCCGGTCTTCCGTCGCCTGCGCGACCGCTGTCCTGTGAGGAAACCGATTCCGGGAGTGGCCGTCTGTCTCTCGCGCTATGAAGACGTGCTCTTCGCGCTGAGGCATCCGGAGATCTTCTCGGCAGTCATGCCCGCCGGTCTCATCGGCAACGTACGCCCCTTGATCCCCCTGAACGTGGATCCGCCGGAACAGACCAAGTATCGCAAGTTCCTCGACCCGCTCTTCTCCAACAAGAAGATGCTCGCAATGGAGAAGGGCGTCCGAGAGATCGCCAGCAACATCGTCGACCGCTTCGCTGACGATGATGGCTGCGAATTCAATACCGCGTTCGCGATCCCCTACCCCAGCACCGTCTTCCTGCAACTCATGGGCTTGCCGGCAGACGATCTCGATCACTTCCTGAGCCTCAAGAACGCGATCATTCGTCCCGATGCCGAGGATCCGGAGGAGCAGGCGAAGATCCGCAACGAGAGCGGCGAGAAGATCTACGCCTACTTCAACAAATACCTGGATGAGATCGAAAAATCGCCTCGTGACGATCTTCTGAGCCTCTTCGTCACGGCCGAGGTGGGTGGCGAGAGGATGAACCGCGAGGAGATCCTCGACATCTGCTACCTCTTCCTGCTGGGTGGCCTCGACACGGTCACGTCGACGCTGGGCTGCATGGTCTCGTACCTGGCCCAGCACCCGGATCGCCGCCAGGCCCTCGTGGACGATCCCGCCCTCATCCCGTCAGCCATCGAAGAAATGCTGCGCTGGGAAACTCCGGTGATTCAAGTCGTCCGGACGGTGGTGCAGGACTACACGATCGGCGGTGTCGAGCTGAAGAAGGGAGACCCGGTGACCCTCGTGCTCGGGTCGGCGAATACCGACGACGAGCAGTTCCCCAATGCGGACGAGGTGGACTTCGAGAGAATGCCGAACAAGCACATCGCCTTCGGCAGCGGCCCCCACCGATGCCTCGGATCACATCTGTCACGGCTGGAGCTCCGAGTAGCGCTCGAGGAGTTTCACCGCCGCATTCCGGAGTACACGATCAAGCCGGGCGAGACGCCCGTGTACAGTCATGCGATTCGGGAAGTCACCTACCTGCCGCTGCAATTCGGAAAAGGGCAGAAGTAATGCCGGGCGGGGGGGGGAAGATCGAACACGACAGGGATGCCTGCGTGGGGCACGGGCGCTGTTATGTCCTGGCCCCCGACGTGTTCGACGAGGATGAACGGGGACACGGCGTCTTGAAGCTGGCGTCGGTCCCCGCCGAGCTGCAAGACCAGGCGCGCGCGGCCGCCGAGAACTGCCCCGAGGACGCGATCTCGTTCCAGCCCGACGACGCCACCTAGAGCCGCGCTGCACTTCGTCTCAGGAGGTGCGAGACTCCTCGTCGGGTGTCTCAGTACTCGACGTCTCGCCGTCGGCCTGCAGGTGTCCTTCCGCGGGCTTCGGCTCAGCCTCGCCCAGGCTCCGGAACAGCATCTCGTAGACGGTCCGCATGGATTTCGCCGACTCGCGCTGATCGGGCTCGGGGAAGAGGAACATGGAGATCATCATCCGCGCCATCCAGCTCGCAAGCTGCTCCGCGCTCACTCCGCTTCTCTGCATCAGATCGCTCCCCTCGAGCTGCGGAACGAGCAGGCGCTGGAAGGTTGCGCGAATGTCGGGAAAGCGCTCGCGAACGGCAGTGAGGACGAAACCGGGATCGGTCTCGGGCAGCCGCTGGATCAGCGGATGATCGCGTGCGAGCCGATCGATGGCATCGAGAATCACGCGAAGGCGCCCCGCGCTCGTGGTAGGCATCTTCTCGATTGAATCCCAGACCTGTTGCTCGAAACGCTCGCCCTCCCGCCGGCCGAGCTCGGCGAGGAGCTCTTCGGTGTTCGAGAAATAGCGATAAGCCGTCCCCCGGGACACGCCCGCGAACTCGCTCACGTCGCTCATGGCTAACTTGGCGAGGCCCCGGGATGCCACGGCACGCAACGCACCCTGGAGAAGGCGCTCCCGGGTACGCTGCCGCACCGCGGCCTGCTCGCCGCGCGGCCGACCGCTTCGCTTCGTCGCGCCCACCGCCACCGCCGAGGGTGTGGTGGGGGATTCCGATTCACTTGCCAGCGGTTGCTCTTGTGATTTCGAATCCATGACCAGTTTCTCCGTACTTATCATGGCCCCTGGGATCGAGCGTGGAACTTATATAAGATTAGACAAATCAGACTATCTTGTCTAATTTATCTCAGAATGTGGCTAATTGGGTGATCCTCGTGGCCCCTCAGCCTCTATGTTGTGTTGCGAAGATTGGGCTCGGTGGCTCTCTGAATCAGAAATCCCTGCTGCCGCTCTCGAAAAGCGCTCAGAACTCAGCAGGAGAGCTGAATTCCGAGATTCTCGCGCCAGGCCCATTCTTCGCAACACAACACAGGCGGCTGATTCCGGGACGACGAATATGAGCGAAGACAACCCGGTCCGTCCCGCCGCGACGGTGGTCCTGCTACGAGACGCTGCGGATGGATTCGAAACCCTGCTACTTCAACGCAGTCGTGAAATCGCCTTTGGAGGCGCGTGGGCATTCCCCGGAGGGCAAGTCGATGAAGCGGATCGCGCCGGCGTCGATGGCGACCTCCTGGCCGCCGCTCGGATCACCGCCGTGCGGGAGACGAGTGAAGAGACCGGACTGATCCTCTCGGCGGAGGACCTGGTGCCCTTCGCGCACTGGTTGACGCCTCCGGGTTTTCCACGTCGCTTCGCCACCTGGTTCTTTCTCGCCCGGGCCGTGAAGGGTGACGTGCGTGTCGATGGGAGTGAAACGAAGGATCACCGCTGGATGTCGCCAGACGCAGCGGTCGATGCCCGGGCCTGTGGTGAGATCGAGCTGCCGCCACCCACCTTCGTGACCTTGGAATGGATACGAGCATCGCCCGACGTCCGTTCGGCGCTGGGCCGTGCGCAGAACGCGGAGATCATCCGCTACGCCCCACGGCGTCTGCCCATTGATGGTGGAACGGTCTCCCTCTATGCGGGCGATGTCGGCTACGAGGATGGGGACCACGAGCGCGCCGGCCCGCGCCGCCGCTTCTACATGCTGGAATCGGGATGGCGCTACGAGGATGACGGCCCGCCGGGCAGTTCCTGAGGAATCGCCGGACCGCGTAGCCCTTCCGAGCGCCGCGGTCGAACAGCGCACTCACTCCCAGCTGGCGCGCGGCTATTTCTTCGCCGGGGGCACCACCCCGTCGTAGAAGGGGTAGGGATTCTTCATCAAGCCGACGGGCTCGAGCTTGTCACCCAGAGTGCGACGCATGTGCTCTTCGAGGTCGGGCAGGGTCCAGCCGCCCGGCTTGAACATGCCGTTGCCGTACTTGGGATGCTCCACCAACATGACCCGGTCGCCGCCGGTGCCGAAGATCTGTCCGCTGATCCAATTGGCGGAATCACTACACAGATAGGCGACGAAGTGGCCGTTCAGCGTGGGGTCGATGAAGGGAGCTTCCACCTCCACTCCGTCGGCTCCCTTGTAGGTGGCGGACATGCGCGTGCTGCCGGAGGGGCTGATGGCATTGACGCGAATGCCGTAGCGGGCCAGCTCGTTTGCCCAGGTGTACGTCATGGAGGCGATCGCACCCTTGGCGCCGGCGTAGTTGGTCTGACCGAAGTTGCCGTAGTGGGCCGCCGACACAGTGCTGACGATCGAGCCTCCTCCGCCCTGTTCACGCATCCGGAGCGCCCCTTCCTGGGCGCACATGAAGGTGCCCTTGGCGTGCACGCGGAAGACCGCGTCGAATTCGTCATCGGACATCTTGAGGAAGCTGCGGTCGCGCACGATTCCGGCGTTGTTCACGACGGCATCGATCTTTCCATACTCGCTGACACACTGGGCGATCAACTCCTTGGCGCCCTCTCGCGTCCCGATGTCGGCGTTGTTGGCGACTGCACTGCCGCCATTCTTGCCGATCTCCTCGACGACCTTCTTCGCCTCCTCGAGGTCGACATCGTTCACCACCACCGATGCACCGTATTCCGCAAGCCGCAGGCAGTGGCCGCGCCCGATCCCGCGGCCCGCTCCTGTGACGACAGCTGATTTTCCGCTGAGAACGCCCATGAATCTGTCTCCTATCTCCTCCGAATTCCCCGACGCGGGGCGATTCGGAGGACCGGCTGCGCTCAGACACGCAGCCAGCGCGGCATGTGGATGTCGTCGTTGATCTGCTCGAACACCACCTGGACCGGCTTGTCCAGCTCGATGCTGCTCGGATCAACGGCGTTGATCTTGTCGCCGACCTGGTCGACGAGGTTTCCGATCAGGCGGATGGTCGGATCCTCGTCCAGGGTAACCAGAATCACGTTGTAGGGTGCCAGGTCGTTGAACTGCGGCAGCAGAGGCGGATGCGGCACCACGAAGGAGTAGATCGTTCCCCCGCCCGACATCAGCGCCCAGGTGGACTCGGTAGACTGACATCGGGGACACATGGGGCGCGGCGGAAAGCGCAGGCGCTCGCAGCCGGCGCATTGCTGGATGCGAAGTTCCCCTTTCGCTGCAGCCTCCCAGAACGGTGCCTCGTTCTCGCCCACTGCCGGTAGTAGCATCTCGCTGCTCATATTCGTCAGTTCCTCAGCAGCAGGGCGCTGGTGGGCACACCCTCGCCGGCCGTGACCAGACAGGTGTCGGCATCCTTCACCTGGTTACACGAGGTGCCGCGCATCTGTCGCACCCCCTCGTTGATCAAGTTGAATCCGTGTACGTAGGCCTCGGAGAGTCCGCCACCCGAGGTGTTGAGGGGCAGCCGACCACCGATCGAGATGTTCCCATCATTGGTGAACTCGGCACCCTCACCGCGCTTGCAGAATCCGTAACCCTCCAGCGACAAGAGGACGAGCGGCGTGAAGGCATCGTAGAGCTGGGCGACCTTGATGTCTTCGGGCTTGATGTCGGAGCTGCGGTAGAGCCCTTCGGCACAGGTCCAAGCCGGCCCGCGCATGGGATCCTCGTTCCAGTAGTTGGTCATGACCTCGGACTGCGAGGGGAGACCCTGGGATGCGGAGTGAATATAGACGGGGCGGTGGGGGCAATCCCGGGCGCGGTCAGCCCTGACGATGACGCAGGCCAGGGCGCCGTCGGTCTCGAGGCAATTGTCGAAGAGGCAGAGCGGCTCGGAGATCCAGCGCGCCTTCATGTAGTCCTCGCGGGTCATCGTGCGTTCGTACATGATCGCCCGGGGGTTGTTGTTGGCGTGCTTGCGAACGGCGAGCGCGACGTTGGCGAGATGATCTCGCGTCGCGCCGTACAGGTGCATGTAGCGCCGGGTCAGCAGGCCGATCTCATCGACGGGACGCAGCAGGCCCCAAGGCCGCGTCCAGGCGGACGCAGGCGTGACCTGCGCGTGGGCACCCGCCCAGGGGCGTTGACCCGAGCCGCGCTTGCGCGAGCGCCACGCGACTCCGACATTGCACCGGCCCGTTGCCACGGCCATGGCGAGCAGCCCCACGACTCCGGGACCTCCGCCTCCTCCGTAACCCACCTTGCCAAAGAAATGCAGATCGCCGGCGCCGATATTCTTGGCGACCTCGACCTCTTCAGTGGACTCCATGGTGTAGGACGCCATGCCGTCCACGTCGGAGGGCTCGAGGCCGGCGTCGGCGAGCGCCGCCACGATCGCCTCGGAGGCGAGCTGGCACTCGGAAGGTTCGAGGCCCTTGGCGAAGGGAGTTTCGCCAATGCCTACGATTGCCGTTGCGTCCTTCAACATGGAGCTTCCTCTGGGTTGCATGTTCGGGGACGTTCTCGGGACCAGGAGCGGTGCACCGCGACGACGCGGAAATTCTGGCCGCAGAGCGGCCAGATGCAGCTAGGTGAGTAGCGTCGGATTCTCCACGTCGATCAGCTCCTCGGCGATGATGTCCTCCCAATAATCCAGACCACCCAGCGCCAGCTGATATTGCTTGCCGCGGCGCAGATAGAGGGTGGTGTCCTGCTCTTCCATGTAGCCGATACCACCGAAGATCTGGGCGCCGACATTCGTGGTGTTGTTGACGGTGTCGGCCGCGAATGCCTTGGTCTTGGCCACGTAGGGGCGCACTCTTCGGCCCTTGTCCATGTTGAAGGCGGTAAAGAACGTGAGCGTGTCGGAGCCGTAGATGTCGATGATGAGCGTCGCCAGATAGCTCTGGATCAGCTGCATCTGCCCGATCGGCCGATCGAACTGAACGCGCTGCTGCGCGTACTCCGTCGCTCTCTCGTGCATCATCTCGCAGACTCCACCCGTGTAACCGGAGAAGACGACAGCGGCCTTCTCGATCACACCTTCCAGGCTGGACCAGGCGTCGCCCACACCTCCGAGCACGCGGTCCTTGGGAACCCGCACGCCGCTGAAGCCGACCTCGTAATGGTGATCGCGGGCCATCGTCGGTGTGCGCTTGCTGGCGATCCCTTCACTCTTGGCGTCGACCAGGAACATGGTGAGGCCGCTGCTCGCGGGAGCCTCACCCGAGGTTCGCGCGACGACGAGGTCTTCCTTCGCCTGGAGCTCGATCACACCCGGCTCGAATTTCCGCGTGTACTCCTGGTAGGCAAAGGCCAGTACGAGCTCACCTTCGACGATCTTGGGGAGAAATTCCTGTCGCTGCGCGTCGCTACCGGCGCGGGCGATCGCCTCGCCGGCAATCACGACCGTGGAGAGGAACGGGCTCGGGCAGATATTGCGGCCCAGCTCCTTGGCCAGGATCACGAGATCGACCGTGCCGAGTTCGAGTCCGCCGCAGTCTTCCGGCGCCGCCATTCCCAGCCAACCCATCTCGGCCATCTGCTGCCACATCTTCTTCGTGTACCCGAGTTCGCTCTTTTCCATCTCGCGCACGAACTCGCCGGTGCACTCGTCTTCCATGAACTTTCGAGCGCCTTCCTTGAGCTGAACCTGTTCTTCACTCAGTTTGATGTCCATCTGGTTTTCCTTTCGCTTCCGCTGACCGTCTCCGCTCTCGTTTCGCTCTACTTACTTGGCCGGGAGCACCGGCTTGCCCAGAGCATTTGGAAGACCCAGCAGGCGCCGGGCAACGATGCTCTTCGCCGTATCGACTCCGGCCGCCGCCACTCGGGCGTGGCCGGCCATCAGGTGCTCGTCGACGAGGTAACCGTTCAGGGGTGCGTGCTCGGCCCCGGCCCACAGGTATCCGAAGGGCCCCATGATATCGAGAGCGAGCTCAGCCATATCGGCACCCACGGTGGCCCCGTAGGCCTTGTTCATCGCAGCTTCGACGGCGGGAACCCGCTCCATTGCGGCACAGATGCAGAGCCGTTCGAGCATGGTGCCGACCTCGACGCGAGTCGCCATGCGGGCGAGCTTTCGGCGGATCACCGGGTCTTCGATCGGCCGATCGTTTCCATTGTATTCCGCGTTCTTCACCCAATCGACGATCTTGCCGAAGCGGCGCACCCGCGAGGCAAAGGAGAGAATCGCGAAACGCTCGTAGTCCAGCGCCTGCATCATGTAGTAGAAGCCCTTGTTGAGCTCGCCGACGAGCCGCGACTTGGGGATCTTGACGTGGTCGAGAAAGACCTCGTTGGTTCGGTGTGTCGTCCCAGTGGTGCCGATGCAGTGCATGGGCGTCAGGCTGATGCCGGGCGAATCGGCGTCCATGATGAAGATGCTGATGCCCTTGTGCTTCGGGGCGTCGGGGTCGGTTCGCAACGCGATCCAGTGATACTTGGCGAAGTGTGCCGACGTAATGAAGAGTTTGCTTCCGGTGACCTCGAAGTGGTCCCCCATGTCGACTGCCGGGCACTGCATCGCCCCGATGTCCGTGCCCGCGCATGCCTCGGTATAGGTCAGCGCCCACTGCCCTTCGTTCTTGAAGATCTTCGGCAGGAACTCCATCTTCATTTCTTCGCTGCACTCGTTGAGGATCGTGTTGGCCACCACCCCGACGTTCTTCCCGACGATGGGTGCCCCCGCCAGATCCAGCTCGACGGTCAGGATGAACTGCGCGAGGGGGATCGGCTTCTTGGAGCCGCCGTACTTCTCGGGGAACCCCATCCCCAGCCAGCCGCGCTCGGCCATCTTGTCCACGAAGGCCACGCGCGCCGGCGTATCGATG
The DNA here is from genome assembly GCA_019312665.1 of Deltaproteobacteria bacterium. Lineage (GTDB taxonomy): Bacteria > Myxococcota_A > UBA9160 > UBA9160 > UBA6930. The sequence continues at coordinate 13,307 of JAFDCZ010000168.1, forward strand.
AAGATGGTGCCGGCCACTTCTTCGGTGAGGTTCTCGGCGATGAACTCGCGAACTTCATCTCGAAAAGCCAGCTCTTCCGGGCTCCAGTCGAAATCCATGTCTTTGTTCTCCTGTTCTATGCGTTCTTGCTGCGATCGCTTCGATTGCCGATTGGGGCCGTCATTGGCTGCCGGCCTTCTCGGCCAGCGCCACGATCTCGCCTTCGTCGTAGCCGAGCTCTCGCAGGATCGTGTGGGTATCCTCTCCGGTGTCGGGGGCAGCTCTACGAATCGAGCCCGGGGTCTTGGACATCTGAAAGATCATTCCGACCTGGGTCTTGGCATCCGGGCCGAGATTCTCTGCATCGACGATCGAGCCTCGCTCCCGGAAGTGCGGGTCCGCCGCCACCTCGTCCAGCGAGTAGATCGGGGTGACGCAAGTGTCTTCGAGCATCAGCTCGTCGACCCACTGGTCCCGGGTCTTCGTGAGGAAGATCTCGCGAAATGCCGCGATGCGCTCCTGACAGACCTCGGGCTCGGGCCGTTGGGGCTCGATGAAGTCCTCGCGACCGAGCAGCTTGCACAGATTCTCCCAAAACCAGGGCTCGATGGCGCCCACCGAGAGATACTTCCCGTCCTTGCACTCGTAGATGTTGTAGAAGGGAAAGGCGCCGGTCAGCATGGTCTCGCCACGCGTCGGTGAAACGCCCGTTTCGACGCATTCATCGATATTCAAGAGCATCATGGTCAGCAGCGTGTCGGTCATCGCCATGTCGACGTATTGCCCGACACCGGTGCGCTCTTTCGTGAGCAGCGCCATCGTGATGGCCAGCGCCGCGGCGATTCCGCCGGCATCGTCCGCGATGGCGTTGCCCGGGATATAGGGCGAACCGTCCTTCGGGCCGGTCAGATGGACGATCCCGGCCAGGCTCTGATAGTTGAGATCGTGTCCGACGACCTGGCTGTAGGGGCCCTTCTGCCCGAAGCCGGTGAGCGAGACACAGATGATGTCGGGCTTGATCTCGCAGAGAGACTCGTAATCCATCCCGAGGCGCTTGGCGACGCCGGGCCGAAAGCCCTCGACGACGACATCAACCTGCGACACGAGTTTGCGGACGATTTCGCGGCCCTCTTCGCGCTTGAGGTTCAGCACGATGCTGCGCGTGTTGCGGCGAATCACGCGCGGCATCGTGAGTTCGTTGCCGCCCTTGCTGGGAGGTTCCAGCTTGATGATGTCGGCGCCGAAATCGGCCAGGATCTGGGAGCTGTGGGGCCCCGGACCGAGTCGCGCAAGGTCCAGAATCTTGATCCCCTCCAGCGCTAGCGTTGCTTGCTGCGACAACTCGTCTGCCCTCTCAATTCTGCGATTCATCTGCGGGCTCGTTTCGGTCGCGGCCCTTCCTCGCACTCTGCGTCATCGGATCTTGCCGTTCTAGGGCTTCCAATCGTCACCGCGCCGGGCCCAGGGATTGTCCCCGGCCTTCGACGGCAGCGCGATTCGCGCGCTGAAGGTGGTATCGACCTGATCTCCAGTCTTGAGAACCAAGGAGACACTGGCCCAGCTGCAGCCGACGACGTCGGTCTCGACCTTGTCCACCACGCCCTTGAAGGTAATGGTGTCGCCCGGAAAGACGGAATTGTGCATCCGGAACTTGATGCGACCGAGCCGACCCGTCGGGCCCGCCCAGTCGCTGAGATAGCGCTCGAACCAGGAGGCCTGGTTCGGCGTGTTCATGAAGATGTCCGGGGTTCCATTCCGGTTGATGGCGAAGTCCTTGTCGTGGTGCATCGGCCGCCAGTCGCGGCTCGCCAGGGCACCGAGAACGATCGTCGTTGCGGTGACGTCGACGGAGAGGGGCGGGAGCTCGTCTCCCTCCTTGACTTGATCGATGGTCAGGCGCTCGTAGCTCGGCGACATCAGCTCTCCTTCCTGGTCTTGTAACCGAATCCGGTCATGGTTTCCGTGCCCACCCACTCTCCACGCTGATTCACGCACTCGGCGTCGATGACCCAGAAACGACCCTTGCCGAGCTTCGTGGTCTTCACCTCGCTGACGGAACGCAGGATCTCACGCGTTCGAATGACATCGCCGGGGCGCACCGGCTCGCCATAGGCGACCTCGCTGTCCGTGGCCACGGCCTCCGGCAGGTCGAGGTCCCGCTTGAGATCGAAGTGGATCTTCCACGGCAGCGGAGCCTCCGAGCGTCCCGGCTCCCAGTAGTGCGGTCGAAACCAGACCGACAGCATCGTGGGAGGGGCGATGGGCCCGTTCGTGAGCTCCTCCGCCACCTCGTCGTCCCAGAAGAGAGGGTTGCCGTTTTCCGCCGAGGCGCAGGTGGTATGGAAGTAGCCGCGCTCGATCTCGAACTCACCCTCGCTCTCGTAGCGAACTAGGTCGATCCAAGATTTGACCTCTTCGGGGATCTCTCCGATCTCCTCTCCGACCTCGTTGGGGAGTTCAGACATGTCGTTCTCCTTTTCGGGCCGGACATTCGACGACCCGAATCGTGCTGTGCCGTGGTGGTTTGGAGAGATCTCTCCCCTGGAGCGGCGGTTCGCGTCGCTCCGACGCCCGCCCGGCTCCGCGTCGCGACGTGTGTCGCGGGGTGCAGCCTGTTATCGAGCGTCGAGCCCGGAGCTTGGCCAAGAGCTATCTGACGATCCGTCAGATACTGAAAACTACCCCAATACGACCCCTCATCGCAACCCGCATTGCCCCGATCTCAGGAGTCGCCCCGCTCTGGCTGCTGCCACCTGGGCTTGCGCCGCTCGGCGAACGCCAGGGGACCCTCGCGGCTGTCGGGATGAGAAGTGTGCTCGCTGATGACGTCCCAGGCGTGGGCGAGAGAATCGTCGAGGCCATGGTTGAGGCTGTCCCAGATCACCTTCTTGCTGGCCATCAACGCGGCGGGTGAGTGCTGCGCGATTTCTTTCGCCAGCTCGCGAGCACGCGGCATCAGTTCCTCGGCGGAAACGACATCGCCCACCAGGCCAAGCTGATGCGCACGCTCGGCACTCATCCGTTCCAATCCACCCAGGAAGGACATACGCAACACCGCCTCCATACCGAGCCGGCGGATCAGCGACACCGGCTCGAGCCCCGAAACCAGCCCGACGCGCACGTGGTTGTCGAAGAAGGTCGCGTGCTCCGCCGCCACCACGAGATCGCTATCGGCAACGAAGTGGAGGCCACCGCCCGTCACCATGCCGTTTACTGCCGTGATCACGGGTTTCCAGCAATCGTTCTGGATGGCGGTGAACTTGATCGAGTCGATCGAACCCCGGCTCTCTTCGTCTCCTACGTCTGCCGTCTCGGAGGAGGCCGCATCCATCATGTCGAAGCCGGTGCAGAAGCTCTTCTCACCCGCCGCAGTCACGATGGCCACGGACACGCCGGGATCGTCCATGACGTCGGCCCAGGCCAGGGACAACTCGCGGGACATCACGCCATTGACGGCATTCAACCGGTCGGGACGGTTCAACGTGATTGTTGCCACGCGGTCCGTCTTCTCGTAGATGATCGTATCGAATTTCACACATACCTCATTTCATGTCAATCAAACTGCTTGATTCTCACTCAGCCACGCGGGACGCGATCAACCCGATTCATCCCGCCACCGGGGTGCGGCCAACGGTCTGTTGCCGGAGGGATTCGCATCAGGTGATGACGCCGTCGGAACGGAGCGCCGCCAGATCGTCATCCCCGAGGCCCAATTCGGCACGCAACACCTCTTCGGTCTGCTCGCCAACCCACGGCGGACGAGTATGCGGGCCGTCGGTCAGCTTTTCCATCTTCACCGGGTTGCCCGGGATGAGGATGGGCCGGTCGATGCCGTCGCTGCGCTCGAGCTCCAGCAACATGTTTCGATCGGCGATGTGCTGATCCTCCGCCAGGTCAGCGGCCCGGTAGACCGGCCCTGCCGCCACCCCCACGGCAGCGAGCTGATGACAGGCCTCTTTCTTGGTCAGCGTAGCCGCCCACGTTTCGATCCCAGGCCGGATCACCTCCTCGAGCTGGTCATACCAGCCCTGAGCCGACGAGAGCCGATCGTCTTCCAGCCATTCCGGGCGACCGATGTGGCTGGCCAGGCGCTCGAACTGGTGCATGCGACCCACGTGTACGATGAACCAGCCATCCCTCGCCCGAAACCCCTGGCTGATGAGCGGGGGCTTGGTGTCACCGGTCACTTCCAGCCCCATAGACCAGTAGTTCGGCACCATGTCGGCGAACGCGATCATGCAATCGTACATCGCGATGTCGACATGCTGCCCCTCACCCGTGCGGTCGCGCTGCCGCAGCGCCGCCAGAATGCCGATGACGGCGAAGACCGCCGCTCCCGTGTCGCCCAGCGCCCCCGCCGGCGAGACGATCGGTGGATCATCGGGGCCGGTGGGGAGTGTGTAGAGGCCCGACATGCTCTCGGCCACCGGTGCAAATGCGGGCCACTGGCGGTACTCGGACTCGACGTTGTTTCCGAATCCCGAGACGGAAGCGTAGATCACACTTGGGTGTACCGCAGCAATGTCGCCGTAGCTCAGTCCAAACTTGGCCATCGCCCCGGGCTTGAAGTTCTCCGCCACGACATCGAACTTGGGCGCCAGCTCGAGGAAGATGTCGCGGCCCCGGGCTGTCTTCAGGTCCAGGCCGAGGCTGCGTTTATTGAGGTTGTTTCGCAGAAAGGTGCAGCCGACCGGGCGACCCTGCGGATCGAGCATGGCCGGCAGCGACCCTCGGCCGGGCTCGCCGTCTATCGGGTGCTCGACCTTGACGACTTCCGCCCCCAGGCGGGCCAGCTGCTGCGTGGCAAACGGAAGGGCCTGCATCTGCTCGACCGCAAGAACGCGGACCCCGTCGAGCGGTTTCCCGTACTTCGCGGCATCGGCATTGCCGACTTCTCCGAGCTTCACTTCGGCTCCTCCTCAGGTTTGGGCCGGACGTGAGCAGGCACGGGGAGGCCGCGGAAATTGGTTCCGATCACTCGAAGAGAGAGAGGAGTTTCTTCTTCACGATCTTGTTCATGGCGTTCCGCGGCATCTCATCTGCGAATCGAATCACGTCTGGGACTTTGTAGCGGGCCAGCTGCCCCTGCACGTGGCTCCGCAGCGCCTCTTCGCACTCCTCATGGCCGGGCTCGAGCTGGACAACGGCCACCACTCGCTCTCCCAGGCGCTCGTCGGGCACCCCCAACACCGCCGCCGCCGACACCGCGGGGTGCTGCTGGAGGATCCGTTCGACCTCGGCAGGATAGACGTTGGCGCCGCCCCGTAGAATCAGCTCATTGCGGCGACCGCGAATGTAGAGATTGCCGTCGTCCGCGAAGAATCCCAGATCGCCGGTATGGAAGACGCCCGCCGCCAGCGCTTCCGCAGTCGCCTTGGGGTTGTTCCAATAGCCGAGCATGGGCGTGTACACGCCCGCGAGCTCTCCCTGGCGCGCAGGACGTACACAGATTTCCCCCACCTCTCCGAGGGGCAGCACGTTCCCCGCTTCGTCGTGGATCTCGATCTCGACCTGGGGGACGGGTTTGCCGCAGAGCCCCGGGCCCGGCGGAACCTCGCCATCACTCCAGCTCACCGCAGTCGGGGCTTCCGTCATTCCGTAGCCGATGATCACCTCCCCACCGAAACGCTCGCGAAAGAGTCGCACCACCTCCGGCGGTGAGTCGGCACCGCCCATGATGGGCTCGGTCAAGCAGGCGAGGTCCTCCTGCTTGACGTCGGGATGGGTGAGAAGATCGTGGATGATCGTAGGGACACCGTCGAACGAACCGATGCGTTCGTCGCGAACCCACTCCGCGACACCGAGTGCGTCGATGCGATCCATGCACACGCAGCAGCGGCCGTCGTAGAAGATGCAGATCGGACCCAGGACCATCAGATTCAAGATCGTAAGCGGCAACACGACGCCGTGCTGAGGAGGTCTCGGCCGATTCCCGGTGAGACGGGAAACCGCGCCCGGCATCAGGAGATTGTGCTGGCTGTGGACGGCTCCCTTGGGAAAGCCCGTCGTGCCACTCGTGTAGGCGATGGCGCAGGCTGCAAAGGGATCGATCTCGACCTGTGGAGGCGAAGCCGCCTCGGCCGCGCGCAGTCGCTCGCTCCACTCGGCGCTGGCGTCATCCGGGTCGACGCCGATGACATGCTCCAGCTCGGGAAGCTCGGCCCGCTCGGCTTCGATCTCGGCCCGCGGCTCGTCGGCTGCCAGATAGACGCGCGCTCCGCAGTCGCGCAGAATGTGGGCCTTCTCCGGACCCGCCAGGGGGCGATTCAATCCCACCCAGATGGCTCCGAGCCGCTGGGTTGCGAGGAATGCGATCACGATGTCCACGTCGTTGGGGAGACACGCGGCGACGCGGTCGGTCGCCCCGATGCCCAGCATTGCCAGCGCGCCCGCAGCGCGATTCACCGCACGGTCGAGCTGCCCGTAGCTGAGCCGGCCGTGGCGACCGACCAGGGCCAGGCGATCGGGGTGCTCCGCCAGCGTCGCATCGAGCAGCTCCGCCACGCTCTGCGCGCCCCCGCCCGGAATCGTGGGTCTGCGATCGGAGACGATCAATCCCATATGGGGCTTTTGCTATTCAACCTCCAGGTTGAAGAACTTGATCGCGTTGTCTCGCACGATCTTGCGCGTCTCGTCCGCGGGAATGTCCTTGAAGCGCTGAGCCACCAGCTCCTGCGAGTGCGGGAAGGTGGTGTCACTGTGCGGGTAGTCGACCTCGAACATGATGTTGTCGACGCCGATGTAGTGCCGGAGCGCGAGACCGACCTCATCATCCAGGAAGTTGGCGAATAGTTGACGCTTGAAGTAGAAGCTCGGCTTCTCCTTGATCACAGCGTGGGTCCAGTGGCGATGCTTCACATACACCTCGTCCGCACGCTGAAGCAGGTAGCCGATCCATCCGATCCCCCCTTCGACCGAGAGGAAGCGGAGCTTCGGATGCTTCTGCAGTGCGCCGCTCCAGAGCAGTGTCGCGACACTGATGAAATTGCTGCTCGGAGCGACGGTGACGAACACCTCGGCGGGCGTCCCCGCAGCAACCGCCAGCGGCAGGGGTGAGTTGCGCATGGATCCAGACGCGATGTGCATGCTGACCGGAATGCCCGCCTCCTCCACCGCATCCCAGAGCGGATCCCAGTGCTCGTTACCGATATCGGGAAGGCCCAGGCTCTCGGGCGCGTTGGGGAAGGAAAGGGCCTTGTGGCCCAGTCCAATACCGCGTTGGAGTTCCTTGATTGCGAGGTTCAGGTCCCAGAGCGGAACGATCATCTGACCGACGAAACGGCTGGGATCCGCCGCACACCACGTATCCGCCAGCCAGTCGTTGTAGGTTTCGAGACAGCGAAGGGCGAGCTCCTTGTCCTTGCATTCGCTGAAGAGTGTGCCGGCCATTCCCGTGACGGTGGGAAAGAGGGCGGAGACCTCGATTCCGTCTCGATCCATGTCCAGGAGGCGTTCCTTGGGATCGTAACAGCCCTTTCGCATGTCGCTGAAGCGAACGGGTTTCGGGGTGTACTCCTCGTACGGGCGCCCGGCCATGACGGAGAGTCCGATGTTGGGAATCTGGGTGCCCTCGAAGGTCCAGTAGTCCATGTCATCGACTTGGATGACGTGCGGCGCCCGATCCTGGAATTTTGATTCCAGCCGGCCTTCCCAGACGTCGGGAGGTTCGATGATGTGGTCGTCACTTGAAATCAGCCCGTAGTCGATACTGCTGCTCACTTCGATTCTCCCTCAGTTCCGAAGCCAGATCGCTGGCTTCGGCAGTTGTAG
>JAFDCZ010000325.1 GCA_019312665.1 Deltaproteobacteria bacterium
GGATTCTCGCTAGGGCACGAGGATCGAGCGCCCGCGGCTTCGGCAGGATTGGATCCGTCACGAGGCGAGTCGATCTCCTGTGGTACGCTAGCCGCACCTGACTTCACTTCGAGGAGAGCAGCGCGCATGGCCGATCAGTGGATGCTTCGAGCTCCCGAGTTCAGCAACTGCAACTGTGCGTGGGGATGCCCTTGTCAGTTCAACTCGCCGTCTACCTACGGCAGCTGCGAGGCGATCAGCAGCGCCCACATCGAAGAGGGGTACTTCAATGACGTCGACCTTTCGGGGTTGAACTTCATGATGCTGCTGTACTGGCCAGGCGAGATCGCCGAGGGCAACGGGCGACAACAGTTCATCATCGACGAGCGGGCCGATGCAGCCCAGCGCGCATCACTCGGCAAGATCCTGCTCGGCGAGTCCACCAAGCCTGGCGCCACCCATTTCTTCGTCTCCAACAGCACGATGTCCGAGGTCCTCGATCCAATCTACGCCCCGGTCGAGGTTGCGATCGCCGTCGACGCCCGAACGGCGCGCTGCAGTGTTCCGGGCACGGCAGTTCGAAGGTCAATGCGGGCATTCAACTCGATCTGTCGAATAGCTACGGCCAGTTCTGCGTTCTGCATATGAACCAGGACGGAGTCATCCGATAGCCGGTACCTCGGAGCCGGGCGTACGTAGGCTGCCACGTCGGGACCGGATCGCGATCCTGGCCGGGCTTGGCGGTGTGACGCTTCTGGCCTGGATCTATCTCGTCATCATGGCGCTTGGCATGGAAGATGGGACGGCCATGGATGCTGGCAACGGCATGCAGATGGCCGGTGCCGTGGTCGCCGAGGTGACGACGATCAAACCGTGGTCATCCATCGATTGGACCCTCATGTTCATGATGTGGGCCGTGATGATGGTGGGCATGATGGTTCCAACCGCCGCACCGGCCACGCTCGTCTACGCAGCGGTGGCTCGCAAGGCGGAGCGCCAGGGTACGCCCGTGGCACCTGCTGCGTTGTTCGTGCTCGGCTACGTCGTCATGTGGACACTCTTCAGCGCCCTCGCGACGGTGCTTCAGTGGGGGCTGGATCAGGCGGCACTTCTCTCGCCGATGATGGTCACCACCAGCCCCGCGCTTGGGGGTGCAATCCTGGTCGCCGCAGGTTTGTACCAGCTTACGCCCTACAAGGACGCCTGCCTGCAGAACTGCCGCTCACCCGTGCATTTCATCTCAGAGCATTGGCGCCCCGGTGGTTGGGGCGCATTTCGGCTCGGGCTCCTGAACGGCGCGTATTGTCTCGGCTGCTGCTGGATCCTGATGGGCCTGCTCTTCTTCGGCGGCGTGATGAGCCTGTTGTGGATCGCGGGTATCACCTTCTTCGTGTTGGCGGAGAAGGTGACGCTCTACGGTGTCGCGGGTGGGCGGGTCGCTGGCATGGGGTTGGTCGCGCTCGGCATGCTGACGCTCGCGGTCGGCTGAGCAAACCATCTCGAGGCTTTTCAGAAAGCAGTCCACCGTAGAGGCAACCACATTCGAAATCCGAGGGCTTGCACTGCGACACAGGGAGGTGCCTCCCGATGGAGACTCCAACTCCAAGAGTCGGAAGCATCAAAGACCTGTCCCGCCGGGCTCGCTGGCGGAACAAAGAACGAGTACGGATGTCCAATCCACATTTCCGGGTACCGGTTCCCTCGCGTCGCCCTGGGCAGAGTTCGTCGTGAAGTTCAACGACGAGTCCGTCGGTGCACCCGGATGGGGAACCGTCGATGTCCCACCCTCGAAGGCCTTCGCTGTGGTCGTGAGGGATCAGCCATCGCCGCTTCGCGGAATCGCAGTCAACGGCCCTCCGGGCATCCGACATTCAAGGAACGCTCCGCTTCCTGGCATTGAGCGCGAGGGAGCGCCCGCTTGGCTAGGAATTGCTCACGGCCGGGCCGAAACGCAGGTTCATCAACTTCTGCCAGACCTTTCTGGAGAGCCCGGTGGTCAGCGCTTCCACATCGCCCGCCGAGGCGATGACTGCCGAATCTTCGAAATCGCGGGCGTAGACCGCGGCCAGCTTTCCGATCAGGGCGAAGATCTCACTGCAGTAGTCGAGGTAGCGGGAGACCTCGAAGACCGACATGGCCTGGGTGGGAGAGGAGGGCGTCGACACGAAGTTGGCGTCCAGCACACGCTGGGGGTCTTTCGTCAGCTGCCGCATGTCGACGACATGGGCGAGGGCGCGCAGTTCGTGGATGGCGGAGAGGGCTTTCCTGCGCTGCAGGCGTCGCTCCGTGCTGAGCAGGAAGATCGTGGCGCCGCCGAAGAGCAGCATCACGTTGATGCCACCCTCGGTGACCTGGATCAGCGCGGGCAGAGCGAAATCAGCGTGGGGAATCTGTGAGGAGGAAACGGCAGCGACCAGGAGCGCCCCGAAGCTACCGGCTGCGCAATGGAATGGCAGGGTAGGCACGGCCTGGACCCTTCCTGCCAGTGCGACGGCGAATGGGTGCAGGCGGGGAGCTGCAGTGTCGCGTCTGGACTGCACCGAGAGCTTCGCAGAAACCTCGCAGGGCCGTTTCCTCACGTTTCGGACTGGCTCGGAACTTGCTCTCTCGGCAGGTCATGACGAGCAAACGTGCACGCGGTTTTGGCTGGGCCCGTCGCCTGGGAAATACACTCCTCGGCGTCGGAGTCACGACGCTTCTCCTGGCGCTGGCCTATGTGGGCTTGACCTCTGACCTCGGGCCACAGGATGGGGACCTGCCCTCGCACCTGAATGCGGTGCCCGTCGAGCGGGGGATCCTCCGTGAGCTGGTCATCGCCAACGGCAGCCTCGAGCCCAGTGCGCGGGTGGTGGTGCAGTCCGAGATCCCGGGCATCGTGGCCTACGTGCACGTCGACAACGGCGATCGGGTCGAACCTGGCCAGCCCCTCGTCGAGCTCGATCGCGAGCGTCTCGAAGATCGGGTGGCCGAGCTGGCAGCGGCCCTCGCGGAACGCCGCGCCCGGGCTCGGGTGGATCTGGTCGGTCGAGCCGAGCTCGAGCTTCGCAAGGCCCGGCGTGATCTCGAGCGGGTGGAGGGGCTTCATGCTCAGGGCATCGCCTCCCGCGAGACGCTCGAGCTCGAGGAGTACCGCGCGGCGCTTGCCGAGATCGGCCTCGGGGATGCCCACGCTGAAAAGGCAGCCCGACGTGCCTCGGTGCGCGAAGCAGAGAATGCCCTCCGTCGAATGAGGCGAGACGTGGAAAAGTCGATCATCCGTTCGCCGATCGGCGGGGTCGTGGTGCGGCGCCATGTCGAGGTCGGAACGGCCGTCGCCGATCTCCAGAACGGCGGAACCGTGGTCGTGACCCTGGCTGACGATCGTCGGCTGCACGTGCTGGCCGAAGTCGATGAGAATGACGTTGCCGCCGTCCGGGTTGGCCAGAGGGTAGAAGTGCGGATCGATGCCTTTCCCGACGAACCATTGGATCGATGCCTTTCCCGACGAACCATTGGATGGTCAGGTGCGCAAAGTGTCGTCGGCGGGGCGGGCCGAGGGAAGCGTCGCGAGCTTCGAAGTGGAGATCGAGTTGGCTCACGACCCGCGCGCGCGCGTCGGGATGTCGGCCGATACCAGGATCCAGGTCGAAAGCCACGCGGATGTACTGCTCGTGCCCAACAACGCGATCGATCGCGACGGAGACGGGCCGCGAGTGCGTCGAGGCACGGAGGAGGGCGGTGAAGCGGAGTGGGTGCGCATCGAAGAAGGCGCCAGCGACGGCTTCCATACTGTGGTGCAGGCGGGGCTCGAAGAGGGAGACACGGTCTTGCTCGAGGCCCCTGGGAGTGCCGGATGAGTTTGTTGGCCCTTCACGGCGTGCGCAAGCGCTTCGCACTCGGAGAGCAGGAGGTCGAGATCCTTCGCGGTGTCGACGTCGAGATCCGCGAAGGCGAGTTCGTTGCGATCATGGGCCCATCGGGTTCCGGAAAGACGACATGCCTCGAGATCCTCGGCGCACTCTCGCGGCCTAGCGAGGGCAGCATTCTCTTCGAGGGGGAGCCGGTAGAAGAGTGGAGTGACGACGAGCTGGCCGATCTTCGGGCGCACCGGCTTGGCTTCGTTTTCCAGACCTTCAACCTGATGCCCCGGATGAATGCTCTCCGGAACGCGGCGCTTCCCCTGCTGTACGCAGGTGTCCCCCGTGCCGAGCGGGAGGAGCGCGCACGCGTTCTTCTCGAGCGTGTTGGTCTGGGCCATCGGCTCGACCATCGGCCGGCCCAGCTTTCCGGCGGCGAGCGCCAGCGGGTCGCGATCGCGCGGGCCCTCGTGAACGAGCCGCGTGTGGTACTCGCTGACGAGCCCACTGGGAATCTGGACGAGACTACCGGCGAGGAGATCTTGTCGCTCTTCGAGGAGCTACACGAGGAGGGGCGCACCCTGGTCGTCGTTACCCATAGCGATGCTGTGGCCGAGCGAGCGGGCCGGGTGATCCGGCTGCGCGACGGCCGCGTGACCGGGCCGCCCGCATGAGGGACGGCCACCGGCGCAGGCCTCGATGCGGTTCGGGTCGACGCCGGGCCATGCTTCTTCTCCCGGTGCTGCTCGAGGATGCCGCGCTCGAGCTTCGCGACAGCTGGCGCCGGCATCTGCTCACCTTCGTGGGTCTCGTCTGGGGAAGTGCCAGCGTGGTACTGCTGCTCGCCCTGGGCACCGGTTTCATGGCCTTCCTGGATCTCGGCGTCGACAAGACGGGATCGCGTTGGACCACGGTCGAGGGCGAATATACCACTGCGGAGAGCGGTGGGATGCGTCCGGGCCGCCCGGTGCAGCTCGAGAGCGAAGACGTCCTGCGAATCCGCGCTGGGAGTTCGCGGGTCGCCCTGGTGGCCGGAGAGATCCTGGTATCGACCACCGCCGAGACCCGATTCAAGACGAGAGCGACGGTGGTCTCCGCTGCCCAACCTGAGTTGGCCTTGATTCGGAACCACCAAATCGCGCGCGGTCGTTATCTCGACGCCCGCGACGAATCCGAGGCGCGACAGGTCGCCGTTCTCGGTTCAGTACTGGCCCAGGTTCTCTTTCCGCGTGGCCGTGCTCTGGGCGAA
>JAFDCZ010000169.1 GCA_019312665.1 Deltaproteobacteria bacterium
GTGAGCCGTTGCCTGTATTGAACGCCCTCTCCCCGGCTCGAGCAGCTGCACACGATCGAGCTCGCGCCTTCCCAACTCGAGCCCCAGAAGTCGTCCTTGAAACCGTAGAAGCGGAGCTCCGTCCGGACGGGTTGAGGATTGAAGGGCTCGGCCTTCCAGCCCCGGATCTCCGGGGCGTTCTCTTCGAGTCGAGCGGCGTAGTGGATCACGTGGGGGCACGTCACCTCGACGACTTCTGGAGCGGGTTTGACGAACAACCCGGCACCCGAGGGGCGGGCTTCGAGCGCGCGCGACGGAGGCTGGGCCGCCTTTCCGGCTCCATCTTTCTTCTCGTGCCCATCCCCCTTCTGAGCAGCGGGCGGCCGCCCCGGAACAGTCTTCTCAGGTTGAGCAGGCGCGATCTGGATTGGAAGGTCTGCGCTCCGTTGGAGCGGTTGCTCGGCATGGCTTTCGGTGTGAAATCCGAAGCCGATCACGAGCAATGATCCGATCGCGAGCGGAAGAAAGGTGCGCATGGTCGAACTCTCCTCGTGTGGGCCAGGGTCTAGTGGGAGTCGAAGATCCGGGCTGCAGGGTTCAACCGCTGCTGAAGCTTGTTCCTACATCGCCGCTGCGTAGATGGATTTCTTCGGTGCGGCGAAGACCCGCTCGACCATCGGCGTGAAGAACTCCAGCGATTCGCTCTTGAACGCTGGATCGAAGCTGTTCTGGTCGTAGAGGTGACAGAAGTCCACGCAGGCCTGGTAGGAGGGGTCGTTCTTGAAGGCGTCCCGCCCGTTGCGGTCGAGACCCAGGTAGTGAAAGAAGTAGTAGCCCTGGAAGATGCCGTGGTGCTTGACGATCCAGTGGTTCTCTTCGGAGACGTAGGGCTCGAGGATGGTTGCTGCGACGTCGGCGTGATTGCTCGGCCCGAGGGTGTCTCCCATGTCATGCAGGAGCGCGCAGACGACGTACTCTTCATCCCGTCCGTCCCGATGGGCGCGTGTCGCGGTCTGGAGGCAATGCTCGAGCCGATCCACCGGGTAGCCCCCGTAGTCGCCCGCCAAGATCTGCAGGTGGGTGAGGATGCGCTGGGGCAGTTCGGTCACGAATGGACGCATGTGCCTGGCGATCGTTCCCCAGTCTTCGGCGGTGCCCTCCGTCATCGCGCGAAACTGCGCTTGCTCGGTCGCATCGGGCTTGTTCATGCCGTTTCTCCTCCGGCGCCCGGTCGGCACCGCGCGTCCATCCGTTCCCAGGCATCGTAGGGCACTCTGACATCCGTCCGCGGGCTCGCGCCACCCGGTGCTTCAAGCGAACCGCAGGACCGTGGCCCGACCTGCTCCCTTGCCCTCTCGAACCATCAAAAAGCCCCGCAAATAGAGCTACTTGCAGGCACTTCTTCGAGCATGACATCCACAACGTTCCGGGGTCGAGGCGTTGCCAAGGAACAGCACCGCCCTCGGCTCACTCGATGAGCACCCTAGTACCCATGGCCCGCGATCTCGATGCGATGCGCTTTCAGGTAGGCCAGTGCCATTTCGCGCAACGGAGCCAGCTGGAGCTTCTGGCTGCCCGTGTAGCTCACGTCTTCGGGCCGGACACAGAAGACCACCCGGGGAACCTTGTAGCTGGCGATGCGCTCTCGGAGATACCCTTGGATCGCGCTGGCATCAGGCTGCGCATCCGCATGAACCGGAACGGCGCATAGGACGATGACCTCGCCGAGGGTCGGGTGGGGTACGCCAACGGCGTGAGCGACCTTGATGCCGGGGAAAGCCGAGAGTGCGGCTTCGATTTCCAGCGGCGCGACATTGGCGCCGCCCGTCTTGATCAGATTCGAGAGACGTCCCTTCCAATGCAGATTGCCATCCGCATCGATCCACCCACCGTCTTGGGTACGAAAGTATCCCTCGGCATCGAAGAAATTCTCGGGCTCGACCTTGTAGTAACCCGCCATCAGGGTCGGCCCCTTCACCGCGATCTCGCCCCGCTCCCCCTGCGGCATCGTCGCTCCCGTTTCCGGATCAATGATTCGCACATCGTTCCCGGGCAGCGGTGGGCCGTGGGTCTCCTTGCGTAGCTTCGGATCGGCTCTTGCGGGCAGCGCCGTTGCGAGGGTGAAGGTCTCCGAGAGGCCGTAGGAGCCGTAGATCCCCCACACATCTTTTTCGAGTGGAATCACACGGGCCAGCGGAGAGCTGAACTCGACGTTTCGAACACTGCGCAGGTCTCGGCTCGCCGCGCTTGGATGCTCCGCCATCGATTTTTCCTGATGGGGCCAGGCGTGCACCGTGGTGATGCGTTCAGCCTCGATCGTGGCGAGTGCCTGCTCCGGATCGAAGGACTCCTCGACGACGAGGGTCGCTCCCGCGGCCAGCGTTGCACCCAGCGACATCGCGATCCCCGCGGTCCAGAAGAACGGCTGTGCGGAGTACACCCGATCTTCTGGACCGAGATCCATCAACTCGGCGAAGCGCCAACTCTGGATCACCGCCGCCCGCTGGCGATGGAGGACGCCCTTCGGCAACGAGGTGGTGCCCGACGTATAGATGATGCATCCCTCATCGGAAGGTTCGACTTCGGCGATGCACGCGTCGAGCAGCGCGTCCTTTTCGCCCTGCCCGCCTTCCAGCAATTCCGACCAGGGCGCCGCAGCTCCGCAGCGCTCGTCCAGGCCTAGGCAGTAGATGTGGCGCAGCTGTGGAAGCGCCGTCGAGCGGGCGCCACGCGCACCTGCTGTCTTCAGTTCCGGATGGTGTTCCAGCAGGTCATCGAGAAAGCGATGCTTCAGAAGCTCACGTTGCATGAGCAACACCGACACATCGCCGTGGCGAAGGATGTGGTCACGTTCGGCCGCCGCGGCGTAGGTATTCACGGGAACGACGACAGCACCGGTCATCGAGGCGCCGAACGCAGCGGTCACCCACTCGGGGCGGTTCGAGAGCCACACCCCGACCCGGGCTCCCTTCACGACACCCGCTGCCACGAGGCCCTTCGCTACGGCACGGGCTTCCTTGTGCAAGCGGGCGTAGCTCCAGCTCTCGCCTTCGAAACGCAACGCCTCCCGATCGCCCGAACGCAAGGCGACGTCCTCGAGGAAACGCGGCCAGGTGGTGCGATGGGGCTCGGGCACGGGCATGGCTCCTCGAAACGCGGCCTATTGCTCCGGGGCGGTCTCGGTCGGCAGCTGCACCTCGGCCTCGCCGCTGGCCAGGAGCGCATCCTTCTGGTTGGTCATGACCACCTCGACCGTTGCGATCGGCAGGCCCGTTCCGCGCTGCGCCTGCACGTCCGTGACCTTGGCGTTCAGGAAGGTCGCGTCGCCCACCAGCGCCGGGGAGCGGTAGGACATCTGGCTATGCAGCACGCGGCCCCATTCTCCTACCCAGTTCGTGAGGTAGTCGAGAATCCACGCCCCCATCGAGGCCCCGTAGCCATAGCCGCGAGGCATCCCGATCAGCTGGGCATAACGATCCTGCACATGCCCCCGCGAGGGCCCGTAGTAGAGCCCATCGGCGTAGGCAGGGTCGACCTTTGCGCCCTCGAGATCACGGGACATCTCGGGCAACCAGCCTGCATTCCACAACGAGGTCGGCCCGCCACTCGGCCGGAACGTGCCCCATACGCTGAACGGATAGGATCGCCATTCGGTCGTGAAGCTTGCTACGGAATGCGGGCCGATCGGCCGGGTGGGCAATGTGTCGCCCGCTTTCACGAACAGCCGCCTCTCGTGGCCCAGCTCGAGGAAGCTCTGGTAGTAGTCGAACTTCTGCTTCTCGAGCGCCTGCAGCTCGTCATCACTCCAGCTCGCGGCCTGGTCCTCCATGAACTGGCCCTTCTCCCGAGCGAGATCCGCGCGGTAGCGGATCGACGTCGAGCGCTGCTTGCAGACGATCTCCCCTCGTTGATTCACGTAGGTGGTGTCGCCCCGCGAGAACATGGTTGGCCCGGCAAACTTCGTGGTCGTGAGCTTGTAATCGAAGAGCATGCGCTCCTGGCGAAACGAATCGCCGGGGTAGATCCGCGGGCCGAAGAACCACCACTCGTCGCCGCCGAACAACATGTGGGTCCCCGGGATATGGCCTTGGATGGCCGGCGCGGCTCCGTGGCTGTCGTCCGTGCACACGGCAAAGGATTGCGGTGCGTAGAGCTCGCCGAATCGACTCTCCAGCGCGTACTCCTCGTCGTAATGGAGCGGGTTCGGGTTCTGCATCCCCTGTGCCCAGCGCCGCACATCGTTCGGATGGATCGGGTCCTTCAACTCTCCACCGCCGAGCGGAACCCCGATCCATCGGTCGACGTCGCTCGTATCGAAATCCTGGTCCGTCATGGGGCCTCCCGCGGCAAGCCCAGGTAGTATTTGACGATCCGTCAGCTCGGTCAAGGTCCAATGCGGAGGGGCAGCGTTCCAGCATGAATCCGATCCAGCGCGTCTCCCACGTCGGCCTCTGCGTTTCCGAGCTCGAAACGGCCCGCCGATTCTATGTGGATGCCCTCGGCTTTCGTGAGGAGAGCCGCCTTCATGTGGCCGGTGAGCCCAGCGACAGCCTGCTCGGCCTGGACGGCACGGACCTTCGGGCCATCTACCTCGAACGCGATGGCTTCCGCTTGGAATTGCTCTACTTCGCCTCGCCCGCCACGCTCGAGGGGCCGCGCCCGCGTGCGATGAACCAGCTCGGTTTCACCCACCTGTCCTTGCGGGTCGCCGATCTCGACGAGGCCGTGGCCCGGGCCCTCGCGGCAGGCGGCCGCCTGCTCGAAGAGACGAAGATCGGGATTCCCGCTCGCGGAGCAGCGGCCGCATTCGTGCTCGACCCGGATGGCACACGGGTGGAGCTGGTCCAGGCCCCTGGCGATCCGGCCCAGCCGCCGACCGCGGGAAAGCCCTCATGACCGCGCACGAACCCTGCGCCCTGCCGCGCTTTCTTCGCAAGCGGGCGAAAGACCGCGGCGAGCAGCCCTTCATCGTCCTTGGGGACCATTGCCTCAGCTACGCAGACCTCGAAGCCGGTTCTCGTCGGCTCGCGAAAGGGCTCCTCGCCCACGGCGCGGGCAAGGGAACCCGGGTCGGGCTGCTCATGCCGAACGGCCCCGATTGGGTCACGGCATGGGCAGCCGTCACACGGATCGGCGCACTCCTCGTCCCGCTCAACACTTTCTACCAATCCCGGGAGCTCGGTTGGGTGCTGGCTCATGCGGACGTCGACGCATTGCTGTGTGTCGATCGCTATCTGCGGAACGACTACCTCGAACGGCTGGAACAGTTTGCGCCGACCCTCGCCGAAGTCACCGGGTCGACGCTTCGGATCGAAGCCCTCCCCTATCTTCGCAGTGTTCACGTCATCGGCACGACGCAACGACCCTGGACCACACCTCTCTCCGACCTGGAAGCCCGCGCCGACGAGATCCCGGAGGCCCTCCTCGAGGCCGTCGAAGCCCAGGTGACACCGGCCGACGCGATGCTCGTGATCTACAGCTCAGGCAGTACGGCCGACCCCAAAGGTGCGATTCACACCCATGGCACGGTACTCAGGCATGCCCACAACCTGAACCAGCTTCGAGATCTCCTGCCAGCCGATCGATTGTATTCGCCCATGCCGTTCTTCTGGGTAGGCGGGTTCCTGTTCTCCCTGGTCTCGGTGATGGAAGTGGGCGCATGTCTGCTCTGCGAAGAAATCTTCGAGCCAGGCGCCACCCTCCAGATGCTCGAACGCGAACGGGCCACGATCGTCACAGGCTGGCCGCACTACAGCAAAGCCCTCGCCGACCATCCGAGCTTCGGCGAGCGAGATCTCTCTTCGGTGCGCGCTGGCAACCTCTACGACCTGCTGCCTGAAGCATTGCGGCCTGCGGATCTCGAACTGCGCTCGAACTCTCTCGGCATGACGGAGACCTGCGGCCCCCACACCATGGATGCGATGGATCAGACCCTGCCGGAAACATTGCGCGGCTCCTTTGGCCATGCGGTGCCGGGCATGGAGCACAAGATCGTCGATCCGGAGACCGGCGCGACGCTGGATGCCGGGGAGTTCGGAGAGATCTGCGTACGTGGGCAGTCGCTCATGCAGGGCCTCTACAAGCAAGAACGTCAGGACGTCTTCGATCGCGACGGGTTCTACCACACAGGCGATGCCGGCCACTTCACGGCAGACGGAGTGCTCTTCTTCAAGGCCCGCCTGGGAGACCTGATCAAGACCGGCGGAGCAAACGTCGCGCCGAGGGAGGTCGAGGTGGCGATGGAAAGCCTCCCTGGTGTGCGCTCGGCCTTCGTCGTGGGCGTCCCGCATCCCGATCGGGGGGAGAACGTGGCCGCGGTCTTCGTTCCCCAGGAAGATTCCGAGGCCACAGCCGCCAGCATCCGGACGGCGTTGCGTACCGAGCTCTCTGCCTACAAGGTTCCGCGCCACCTTTGGCGATTTCGCTCGGAGGATGTCCCGATGACCGACAGCGGCAAGGTGGACAAGAAACGCCTGGGCGCGGAATTGGCGGCTCGGATTCGAGCCGGGGATGCTGGAGAAACCCAGCACGGTTGAGACCCGCAGGGGCGCGTCCATCTTTTGTTCGGTCTGTCTTCGAGAATTCCCGTGAATGGCGCCCGTAGAAACCGCTGGCTCGTCGGCTACTGTGCTTCGTCGTGAGTAGTTATGGCTGGTTCACGGCGGGCGCGACATCCTGGTTCACCGCCTGGGGGATGAACGGGCTGGTCTTCAGCTGGCTGGTCGTCAACGTCCTGGAGACGGAAGCTCGCTGGGTCGGGCTCGCCCAGAGTTCCACGATGCTGCCCGCGCTCGGCCTGTTGCTCTTCGGGGGCGCGGTCGCGGATCGCTTCGATCCTCGTCGGCTGCTGATCGGTCTTCACCTCGCGGCGACCTTGCCCATGCTGGCGCTTGCGGTAGCCATCGAAGCCGGTGCCCTCAGCCTGACGCTGCTGATCGGCTACGGCTTGATGCTTGGAACGTTCTCGGCATTCGTGATGCCGAGCCGTGACGCCCTGCTCTCCCGGGTGGCCGGAAACGACATGATGCGCGCAGTGACCGGCATGACCGCCTTCCAGTTCGGCGGTCAGGCGGTGGGTTCCATGATAGGGGGAGCCACTGAGTCCGTTGGAGTCGTCGCAATCCTTGCGCTGCAGGCCCTCGTGTTGGCCGCGGGCGCCGCGGCGACATTGCGCGTGGCAGAGGGCCAACCATCGACCAAGCCCAGCGAGGCCCGTTCTGCGCTCCACCAGATCCTCGAAGGCATTCGGATCGTCTGGGGAACGCCGAACCTTCGGACGCCGGTCGTGTTGGTCTTCCTCGTCGGCGTGTTGTTCATCGGGCCCTACATGGTCCTCTTCCCCCTGTTGGTTCGAGACCACTATGGCGGTGGCTCCTTCGAACTGGCTCTCCTGTTCGTGACGTTTCCGCTGGGTACGATCGCAGGC
This sequence comes from Deltaproteobacteria bacterium, assembly GCA_019312665.1. Lineage (GTDB taxonomy): Bacteria > Myxococcota_A > UBA9160 > UBA9160 > UBA6930. The sequence continues at coordinate 7,406 of JAFDCZ010000169.1, forward strand.
TCGCTCATCCTGCGCGTGCTCGGAGGAGTCCGCCGCATGGGGCGAGCCCTCTTGCTTTCCCTTGCCTCTGGCGCCGTCACTCTGGTCGTGATGGCGGTTGGGCTTTCCTTTCCCCAGATGGTCGGCGCTGCAGTGATCTGGGGTTTGTGCGGCGCGGTCTTCATCAACACGAGCCGTACCCTGGTGCAAGAAGCCGCGCCCGCCGAAGCTCTCGGACGCGTGCTGGCGGCCTACCAGGTGGGCATCATGGGCGGTTCGCCACTCGGCGCCCTGCTCTCGGGCATCGCGGCCGAACGCTTTGGCCCATTGGCCACCTTGAGGGTCGCGGGCGTGACGATGCTCGTGATCATCACGGTCGTCGCCATCTTCACCGACGCGCGAAAGATGGAGTAGGCCCGCGACCGGCCTCCTTGGCAAACCGACGCCCATCCGATGCGAGAAGCGGCAACGGGCGGCTGGGTGCGAGCGCAACCCCGTCGTCTCCGAGTTGCAGAACCGCTGCACCGCGGCCTGCGAGACGCGGGACCACGCGCGGGATCGGCTGCAAGGAATCGCCATACACCTCGATGACCAGGCCCTCGAGCGGCGCCACACCCGGGTTCGCGATGCGCAGCAAGCCGGAAGACGAAAGATCAAACTCGAGTTGTGCCCGCTGCCGCACCCACTCGACCGCCTCTCCTGCGGTTGCCTTCCAAGGGTCTGCAGCCGCAGCCCTGCGCATCACCGGAGCCAACGCGGCGCGGCGCACTGGGTCGCCAAGGCCCGGCCCGGAAAGCGTCAGCAGCCAGAGGCCTCCCAGCCCGCGCAAACGCTGGAGGTCGCGTACGAGTTGTCTGGGCGCCGCCCGCTTTCGGCCGGCCGAATCATCCGCCGCGGCTGCCCTCGAAATCAACGCCATCGGGCTGCCCTCTGCCGAGACCCAGCGCGGATACGCACGATCGAAATCCGGATCCCCGACGACGTACCGATAACCGGCCTCCGAGGCCTCATGCATCGTCAACGCATCGAGCCGCTCGCGCGGAACGCGAAGCCCCCGAACCTCTCGGCCTTGAATCCGACTGAGCACCTCGCGGCTCGAAGACAGCTTCTGCTTTTGATGAATGCGGGTGCCTCCTTCGAACCGCGTGCGGCGATCCCCTCTGGAGCCAAGCTCTGCGCTCGCGCCAAGCGCCCTCCTCAGCGGGAGCTGCGCCTCAGCCACGTCGCTGTAGACGAACACCGTCGATCGAAGGCCCAGAGCCTGTGAAGCCTCGAGCGCGGCCTCCATCTCCGGTTCGTCGCCGTGGGCATCCAGCGAAACGACCCAGGCAAAGCGGCGTGCTTCGGGCCACGGGGCCACCGCCACCACGTCGTCACCCGCCACCCACTGGAGGGCGAGGCTCCGCAAACGGTCGAGTTCTGCCTCGGAGCCGGGAGCTGCATGGCTTACGGGGAACCCGAACCAGGCCTGTCGAGACGCGCCCCCGCGTACGGCCGCGGCAGCTCGCCAGGGGCCCGCGGCTGCGGGCGTTGGCGCCAGTTTCCAGCTGCTCCACCAGAGCATCGGGTGCTGACTCTGATGCGTGAATGCCGGAGAGTCGCGAGGAATCTCCAGCCGCCGGCCCGGATCGAGCGCAGATGCCGGTGCCGTCCGGCCGGCTGGAACGACGAAGAGAGCGTCCGCGGAGAACGGTTCTGGTGCTTCGCCCGATAGTCCCGCCGCACCCGCCAGGATGACGCCTCCACCCGCACGCGCATAGTCATCGATGACCTGCCTTTCCAGCACAGAAAGGCACATCACCCAGGGCACGACGATCGCATCGACCGCCGCAGGGGTCGCCGGAACCCGACCGATCCCTCCAATCTCGCTCACGAACCCCAACGCAGTCGAAAGCTCGTGCCATCGCTCCACTTGCGACCAGAGGTCGAAGCCCTGCCGCTCAGCGCACGCAATGTTGCTGGCGGGTTGAATCAATCGCAGACGACGCCTCGGCCCCTCCCGCACCGGAACCTCGCCGCGCTCTTCGGCGGTTGGAATCCGGGCGAGCTCCATCGCAGGGAACAGGTTTCGCATCGTCCATGCGTAGGCCATCCCC
>JAFDCZ010000170.1 GCA_019312665.1 Deltaproteobacteria bacterium
GAAGTTGACGGCTTCGTCGTCCGAGGGCACGAAGCTCGATGCGTAGCCGTAGCGAAGCTTGCGTCCGAGTTTGCGCTCGTCGTGGCGGGGAAACTCGATCGGACGATCGTCGAGTTGCTCTTCCTTGACGCTGCCGCCTGCCAGATCGAACGTCCAGCGGGTCAACATCGGGTTGCCCTCGGTCGCATTCGTCTCTTGGTCGAATACCTTCTCGTGGCGGACGGCATCGAGGACGACCTGGCCGTCTCCGGTATCGTAGGCATTCAACGGATGGAAGACGTAGCAGTTGTCGATCTCGAACCAGCGCACGTCACTCGCTGCACCCTCCAGGGGGAGCAGGCCGATCCGCGTACCGTAATCCGGCCGCCAGGTGTAGGGGAAGCTCCCTCCCTGCTCCATGACGCTCGGGTCGAAGATGCACGGCATGTCGAACAGGACGACCTGGCTTTCGGTGATCGCCGTATCGTGCACCATCGGCCCGCCCGGAACCGGAACCTCGAGGCTGCGGCGGACGCGACCGTCCGTGCCGACGACCACGTGCTTCAGGTGATCCCACTCCCAGTAGTAGGTGACGGCATGCAGCTCGCCTGTCAGCGGATCCTTCTTCGGGTGCGCCGAGAAGCTGCCCTGGAGCGTGCCTCCGAAATCGCTGCGCGTGACGGTCTCCAGATCATCGGTGAGCTCCACCGGCAAGCCGCCGGCCTCGACGATGGCCCAGGTCTTGCCCGCATGGCTGATCACGTTGGTGTTGGCGGTGTTGCCACCCATCCCGTGGCGCGGCCCCGGTACTTCCGGCCAACCCTTGGCTTCGATCACTTCGTCGTCGCGCACGTAGCGATTGCGATACCACTCGGCGCGGCCATCGCGAAGCCGCAAACCGTGCACCATGCCGTTGCCCGTGAACCAGTGGTACGGCTCGACAGGCGCGACCGGGTTCGGCCCGATGCGCAGCAGCCGGCCATTCAGCTCGCGGGGCAGCTCGCCCTTCACCTCGAGATCGGTGGCCGTGAACTCCTCCTCGATGGGAGCGAAGTTTCCGGAAAGAAACGGAGATGTCGTCATGTCGTGATTCCTTGGAGTGTTGCACCGACGAGGTCGGCGGGGCGCTGTTGAGAGCCGAGCATCAGCGTGGTGAGCAGATGCGGGAGCAGTTCGTCGAGCTCGGGACCCATCACGAGCTTGCCGGCGAGATGCAGGGATACGAGCCCGTGGACGGAGCTCCACATCAGGTGGGCCAGGATCTGCGGGTCGCCCTCCAGATCGCCGCTGGCGACGGCGGCCTGCACTGCCCCGAGCAAGGGCATCCAGGCGAGCAACTCACCCTCTCGAACTTCCGGGTACCCGTCTGCCGAAGGCTGGGAAAGGGAGAACTGCAAGCGATAGGCATCCGGGCTCTCGATCGCGAACGTGACGTAGGCCTCCCCGAGTGCGGCCAGGCGTTCGAGCGGAGACTGATCCGGCGTGATCGCCGCTTCCTGGGCGTCGGCAAACGCCTGGTAGGCGGAGGCGCGAACGGCAGCGAAGATCTCGTCCCGGTCGCGGAAGTAGCGGTAGGGCGTCATCGGGCTGCAGCCCATCTCTCGGGCGATCGCGCGCAGGGTGACTCCGGAATGGCCGTCCCGGACGAACAGGCGAGTCGCGACCTCGACCAGCCGGTCTCGGAACGATTGAATCTCCTGCTCGCTGAGCGCGGCTCGACCCATGTGAAAGATTTACAACAAAAAATTTACTGTGTCCAGTTAATTCTCCGTCCGGGCGGCTTCAGATGGCGTGGGATACCGTGACCGTCTTCCCGAGACCGAATCCGGGCTCGAGGCCCCGAAACCGCGATATGCCCGTTCTTTCGTACCCCGCCGCCTTCGCCCGCCTGGTCGCCGCCGCGCCCTCCCGCCTGGCTCTCGTTTTCGAGGGCCAGGAAGTCTCCCGGGGCGAGCTCGACGCACAGGCGAACCGCCTGGCCCGCGCCTACGCCGACCACGGCGTTTCCCCTGGCGATCGGGTCATGATCGCCCTGCCCAACTCGGTCGAGTTCATCGCGGCCACCTTCGCGGTCTGGAAGCTGGGCGCGGTTCCCGCTCCGCTTTCCGCGCGCCTACCGGAGGCGGAGCAGCGGGAGATCGTCGCGCTTGCCGACCCGCGCCTCGTGCTGGGAGTCGAAGAGGGCACCTACTCCGAGCGCGCTTGTCTCCCTGCGGGCTTCGCTCCCTCCGTCGCCATCTCCGACGCCCCGCTTCCGGACCAGACCGCGCCTCATTCCCAGGTCATCGCCTCGGGTGGGAGCACCGGTCGGCCCAAGCTGATCGTCGACGCCAACCCTGCGGCCTTCGACACCGACAAGCCGCACTACGGAATCGGGCCCGACGTGCCGGTGCTGATTCCAGGCCCGCTCTTCCACACGGGGCCGTTCATCAACACGAGGGAAGCGCTGTTGCGCGGCGGTGTGGTGATCCTCATGGGCCGCTTTGATCCGGAAGAGGCCGTGCGGCTCATCGAGGCCCATCGTGTGCAGTGGGTGAACTTCGTTCCGACCATGCTGCACCGTATCTGGCGTCTTCCCGACGAGATCAAGAAGAATGCGGACCTCTCCTCACTACAGCGCGTGGTTTCGACCGGTGCGGCATGTGCGGATTGGTTGATGCGCGCCTGGATCGAGTGGATCGGCCCCGACCAGATGTTCGAGGCCTACGGCGGAACCGAACGCATCGGCGGCACACTGATCTCCGGCCGCGAGTGGCTCGAGCATCCCGGCTCCGTCGGCAAGCCGACGGGCGGGCGAAAGGTTCGCATCGTCGGGACGGAGGGTGAGACGCTTCCTGCGGGAGAGATCGGCGAGGTGTTCATGCTTCCGCCCGGCGGCCAGGGCTCCACGTATTCCTACGTCGGCGCGACGGCCAAGGCCACGGGAGACGGCTGGGAGACCCTCGGCGACCTCGGGTATCAGGACGCGGATGGCTTTCTCTACCTCGTCGATCGACGCACGGACATGATCGTGACCGGCGGCGAGAACGTGTATCCGGCGGAAGTCGAGGGAGCGATCGACGCCCATCCCTCGGTGCATTCCAGTGCAGTGATTGGCCTCCCGGATGAAGACCTGGGCGCCCGCATCCACGCCATCATCGAGGCGGATCCGCCTGTTTCCGAAGAAGTGCTTCGCGCGCATCTGGCCGAACGCCTGGTCCGCTACAAGATTCCGCGGAGCTTCGAGTTCGTGCAGGAGCCTCTACGCGATGATGCGGGCAAGCTGCGTCGCTCGCAGCTCCGCGATCAGCGCATCTCCTGAGTGGCGGTTGGGAAACGGCGCGGAGCGCCGGGGCACGACCAAGGGCCTGCGGGGCTGCTACCCTCGCGGACGCGCCCCTGAGGTTCCCATGGCAGCTGCACACCCGATCGTCGTCCGACGCCCGGTCTTTGAACTCGACGAGCAGGTTCCCCACTACTGGTTCGATGGGGATCCCTTCGCCACCCACTACCTGAACGCGCTTTCTTCGGTGTTTCCAGATGGCGAGGCCTTCTTCGTGCGGTCGGTTCAGCAGTATCGGGATCGCATCGAGGATCCGGAGTTGCGCAAGGCCATCCAGGGATTCTCTGCTCAGGAGGGGCAGCACAGCCGTCAGCATGATCGCCATCTCAAACTGCTGCAGCAGCAGGGTTACTCGGCCATCGAGTCGACCAATGATGTCATGCGCAAGGTGCTCGAGTGGAACCTGCGCCGGTTTCCCCGCCTCTCCCTGGCATCGACGGCCGCGCTCGAGCATCTCACGGCGATTCTTGCACGTCGCCTGCTCTCGGATCGTGAGCGTTGGATCGAACCGATGGATCCCCGCATGGCCCAGCTGTGGGAGTGGCACGCGCTGGAGGAGGCCGAGCACAAGGCTGTCGCATTCGACGTACTCATGCAGGTGGCGCCAGGCCTCGGCCTGCGCCGCTGGTCGTTGACGCTGAACACATTCGGCGTCTTCATCGAGATGCTGGTTCGCACCGGTTATATGCTCTGGAAAGACGGTGTGTTCTTTCGCCGAAGCACCTGGGCGAGCGGCTGGCGCTTCCTCTTCGGTGAGCGCGGTTTCCTCCGCGGGCTCGGCCCGGACTTTCGGTCCTGGTACCGGCGCGATTTCCATCCTGATCAGCAGGATGACGGGCCGCTGATCGAGGCGGGCCGAGCTCGGCTGGCGATGCAGCTCGCGAGCTAGGACAGCATGGCGTGAGAGTTCTGGCCACGAGCGAATGAAGCGTTCTTCGACTCTCCGGCCGTGGATTATCTGCTGAATGCGTCCGGCCGTGATGATCCGGTTTGCGGTCATGCTGGTCGTTGCGTCTGGTCTGCTGCTCGTTCTCCTGGATCTGCCTACGAGAATCGGGCCCGGTTTCGAGCCGTGGACACCACCTGGAGGGCCTGCCGAAGCGCGCGACCCCATCTCACGGGAAGCATGCGAGCAGCACGACCCGAAGCGGAGGGCGTTCTTCGGCGATCTCCACGTCCATACGGCGCTCTCGATGGACACGGTGATTCGAGGCGGCACGTCGACCCCGGATCAGGCCTATCGATTCGCCCGAGGTGAGGCGATCGTACTGCCCCCGTCGCGCACATTCTCACTGGATCGTCCGCTCGATTTTGCCGCAGTGACCGATCACGCGGAGTGGATCGGCGAGACATCCCTCTGCAAGCGCCCCGGCTCGCCTGTTTACGACAGCTCGTCCTGCCGCACCTTCCGCGGCGAGCAGCCCTCCTGGATGGGTGACAACCTGTTCGGACGCATCGCGGCCGTGGTCGGCTTCTTCGGGCGAAACGAAGCCATCTGCGGAGAGGATGGCCTGGCTTGTCGCGAGGAGCTTGGCCGGGCCTGGCGCCAGACCCAGGCCGCGGCCGAGCGCTGGTACGATCGCACTTCCGCCTGCTCCTTCAGCACGTTTCACGGCTGGGAGTACAGTGCATCGCCAGGGCGCTCGAAGGTCCACCGCAACGTCATCCTCCGAAACGAAATCGTGCCGGAGCTTCCGATTTCGTGGATCGACGAACCATCAGCGGAAGGCTTGTTGCGCAAACTTCTCGAGCGTTGCAACGACACTGGATCCGGCTGTGAGGCTCTCGCGATACCGCACAATCCAAACGTCTCGAACGGTCAGCTGTTTACGCCCGACCGAAGCGGAAGCCTCGAGGAGCAACGTGCACGGGCGGAATTGCGCGCAAGGCTCGAGCCTCTGGTCGAAATGGTGCAGGCCAAGGGCGAGTCCGAGTGTCGCAGCGGATTCGCGGGTGTGATGGGAGAGGACGAGCTCTGCGACCAGGACAAGGTTCGCTGGATCGAGGACGCTCGACCACCGGATTGCGGCGCAGACGTCGGTCGCGGTGCCCTGAGCGGTCGGGGGTGTCAGTCCAAGCTCGACTTCGCGCGTTACGTCCTGCTGGAAGGTTTGCGCGAGAACGCACGGCTGGGTGTGAATCCCTATCGCCACGGCTGGATCGGTGGAACCGACACGCATAACGGGACACCCGGTGCGACCGACGAACAGTCTTATCCTGGCCACAATGGCCTGACGGATGCGACCTTGGCGGAGCGGATCAGCACCGAGAATGACAGCTACGCACCCTACCGCCTGCGATCGCCCGGGGGGCTGGCCGGCATCTGGGCCGAGGAGAACACGCGCGACGCGCTCTTCGATGCGATGAAGCGCCGCGAAACCTTCGCCACCAGCGGTACCCGGATCAAGCCGCGGCTCTTCGGAGGCTGGAGCCCTCCCGAAGGCTCCTGTCTGCGAGATGATGCGCCCGCATTCGCAGACGCGTGGGGCGTTCCGATGGGCTCAACACTCCAGCCACGGCCAGAGGGAGCTTCCAGCCCGGTGTTCTGGGTTTCTGCCTTCCGCGACGCGGTCGGGGGAGCTCCCCTGCAACGCATCCAGATCATCAAGGGTTGGGTCGGCGACGACGGCGAATTCCATCAGGAAGTCCACGATGTCAGCGGTTCGGCAGCTGGAGAGGCAGACGTCGATCGCCAGACGTGTACCGGGACTGGCTCCGGTGCGGCGTTTCTATGCGGCTACTGGGCCGATCCGAACTTCGACTCCCAGCGGCCCGCCGTCTACTACGCACGGGTGCTCGAGAATCCGACCTGTCGCTGGAGTGCATTGCAATGCAACGCGCTATCGGAAGCCGACCGTCCCGAGGCCTGCTCCGATCCGAAGCTGCCTTGGCGCATTCAGGAACGCGCCTGGACCTCGGCCATCTGGTACGACGTGTCAGGCCAGAGGTGAGAGAGGTCGCTTCCCTCGGGCTCTGCCTCTCCGTTCAGCGGATGTAGCCCGGGAGGCACTCGCCTGAGGTTCGACAGGCATTGAAGAGCCCGTCCTCTGCCCAGGCACGTCTCTCTTCGAGCGCGGCGTCGAGGCGGCTCTTCTCGTAGGTCGAACAGCCGGGCGAAAGTTCGGAGAGGGAGTGACGCTCTTCCTCGTCGCGACAGCGCGTCTTCCACGTTTCATGGTCGCGTTCGGCCTTGGCCAGCTCGCGCTGGGCGGCATGGGCCTTCTCGGCCCACTTGGCTCGGATGCGTGCTTTGTCGTTCGGTTCCGTTTCCTCCACGGGCGCTGTGGCGGCCTGCGTGGGGGCTGCGGGCTTCTTCTTCGGCGCGACCTTCGGTTCGGATCGAGGCCGCCGGCTCAGGCGGCCGTCTGGCTCGTAGTTCGTCGTTTCCACCGTGGCGCCTTCGGGAACCAGCCCGGGTGATGCATATCCGATCTCTCCATTCGGCAATCGGTACTTGACGATGCCGCCCGCCTGGCCGGAAACGGCGATGGCGAGAACTGCTGCGAACGCGAGGCTGACGAGGCGGAATTGCACTTCCCTGAGATCGGCGGGACATCCCCACCGCTTGAGCGGCGCCCAGCCACGGGCGCTAGCTGGGGTAGCATGCCGGCCATGAATCATCGCGTGATCCAATGGTCCACCGGAAATGCCGGGCTGCGCAGCCTTCGCATCGTGTTGCGGCACCCGGAGTTCGAGCTGGTGGGTCTTCACGCACACAGCCCCGAGAAGCTCGGCAAGGATGCTGCCGAGATCGCTGGAGAAGGCGGTGCGCCCACGGGTGTCATCGCAACGGGCGACGCCGACGCATTGCTATCGCTCGGCGCTGATTGTGTGATCTACACGGTCCAAGGAGAAACCCGCCCCTTCGAGGTCGTCGATGAGCTGTGCCAGATCCTGGAGAGCGGTACCAATGTCGTCTCCACGTCGATCGTCTCGTTGGTCTACCCGCCCTTCGCCCACCCGAAACTCCGCGAGCCTCTCGAGGCGGCCTGCAAGAAAGGGGGGAGCACGCTCTTTACGAGTGGTATCGATCCGGGCTTCTCCGGTGATCTCCTTCCCCTGGCCATGCTGAGCCTCTCGGATCGCGTCGATTCCGTTCGTTGTACCGAGTTGATGAACTACGCGACCTATCCGGACCCCGACTTCACCGGCGAGCACTTCGGCTTTGCCCGGCCGCTTTCCTACGAACCTCCGCTGCTTCGACCCGGTGCGCTGCGTTGGGGTTGGGGAGGCATGGTCCAGATGCTGGCCGACGCGCTCGAGATCGGTCTCGACGAGATTCGCGAGAGCCACGATCGGAAGGTCAGTGATGTGGCCTTCGAGTGTGCGATGGGCAAAGTCGAGCCCGGCATGGTGGACGCCGTGCGCTTTTCGCTCGAAGGCATCGTGAACGGTCGGGTCGTCGTAGCGGCGGAGCATGTGAATCGGCTCCGCGACGAGGCCGCGCCCGACTGGCCGTCGCCGGCCCCCGGTCGAGGCTCCGGCTATCGAGTCGAAATCGAGGGCTCGCCCACGATGCGTTGTGATTTCGAGCTGCGGGGCCCGGATGGCGACAACAACACCGCAGGTATCACGGCCACGGCAGCTCGCGTGATCAATGCGATCCCCGCGGTCGTTGCAGCACCGCCGGGGATGGTGTCGACGTTGGACTTGCCTCACACTCCGCCGCGTGGATGGGTCGCGCACTGAGAGCGGGCCCAGATCCAGGGAGGTTTCGAGATGAAGGTCAACGACCGTGTCGTCGTGGTGACGGGTGGTGCGAGTGGTATCGGCAAGGGGCTGGCCGAGCGCTTCCAGCGAGAGGGTGCGCGTCACGTCGTGGTGGCAGATCGCAATGAAGCCGGCGCTCAGCAGGTCGCGGAGGCGATCGGTGGTACCGGCGTTGGCCTCGACGTCTCGGAAGAGGAGGCCATTCGCTCTCTCGTCGCGCAGACCGAACGCGACCACGGCGCGGTCGATCTCTTCGTTTCGAATGCGGGCTACGTCACCGTGGGCGGCCTGGAGGCGCCCGTGGAGGATTTGCAGCGCATGTGGGAGGTGCACGTGTTGGCCCATCTCTACGCGGCCCGAGCCGTGCTTCCGGGGATGATCGAGCGGGGCCATGGCTATCTGCTGAACACGGCGTCCGCGGCTGGCCTCCTCACCCAGCTCGGTTCGCTCTCGTACTCCGTGACGAAGCACGCAGCGGTCGCCCTGGCCGAGTGGATTGCCATTACCCATGGTCACCAGGGCATTCGCGTCTCGGTGCTGTGTCCGCAAGCCGTAGAAACCGCCATCACGGCCAACAGCCCGGATCGTGACAAGTTCGTTGGCGATGGATTCGGGGTCGCGAGCCAGGATGGCGTGATCCAGCCCGAGGACGTGAACCAATGCGTCATCGAGGCTCTCGACGAAGAACGCTTCTGGGTCCTGCCGCATCCGGAAGTCGCGGAGTACGCCCGCCGCAAGACTGCCGATGTGGATCGTTGGATCGGTGGAATGATGCGCTTCCAGGAGAGGATGTTCGGCGAAGATGCCCAGCCTGGCGATTGGCTCGTGCGCGATCGGTAGGGTAGCTCTCGCGGAGCTCGATCGTTTCGGCTTCCGACGCGTCGTTCGAGTAGGCTTTCGCCATGTATACCAATCGGCGTAGGTTCCTTCAGGCGCTCGCCATGCTCGGAGTCGGCGGGCAGACGCTCTTGCGATCGGGCGATGCGAAGGCCGCCGTCTTCGCGGCGAAGGAGGTCGTGGGGTTGAACCCGCCCTCCGAGCCGATGACCTACCGCACGCTGGGCCGAACGGGCCACGAGGCGAGTCGTCTGGTCTTCGGCTGCGGCGCGGCGCTCTCGAGGCGGCCGAACGATTCTCTTCTCCAGGTGGCCTTCGAGGCGGGGATCAACGTCTTCGACGTCGGGACACGTCAGTACTACAAGGATGCGGAGAAGAATCTGGCTCCGTTCTTGCGCACGGTGCGCGATCGCGTCTTTCTCATTTCGAAGGCCTTCGTGCCCCTCGAAGTCGATCCGCACGAAGAGGTTTCTGTGGCACAAGCGCGAGCGGGTGCCTCCGGCTGGCTGGAAATGATGGATGACAGCCTGCGCGAGCTCGGCGTCGACCATGTCGATGCCTACTACCTGATGGCATCGAACAACCCGTCGATCCTTCGGAGCGACGAGATTCATGCGGCCTTCGACAA
>JAFDCZ010000171.1 GCA_019312665.1 Deltaproteobacteria bacterium
GTCGAAGCGACCGGGCCGCCCGAGCCACGTTCCGCTCGACATCGCGCCCGTCTTGAAGTCGATGAAGAAGGTTCCGAAGAGCGACGCATAGTCAAGCTCTGCCATCGTCACGGAGAAGACAAAATCGGGATCGATCCAGTTCCAGAAATTCCAGCGCTTCTTGCGGAGCAAGTGGCCCGACAAGTTGGCCCGCACCCGTGGCTGACGCGACCAGCCGATGGCTTCAGGATTCAGGTTTCCGCGCCCGTCACAGAGATCGACGGGAGAGAAGACCTCGCGTTCCACATAGACACCCGGCATTCCGTCGCGCGCGACTCGATCATCGACGATGGGCATGTGATCCGGAAGCCGCTCTGTCATTTTGCGTTTCCCTCTCGGAAGGAACCCGAACAATGGGACCGCAACCAGATCCTCGTCGGGTCGATCTACGAGGGTACTCTCTTCTCGTTCGAACAGGGCGGGATCGACAGCACCCGGTGCCCAGGCCCTCGCTGCCTTGTTTCCGCCGTCGAGCTTGAGAATCCGTCCACGGATCCGGATCTCGCCAACGTCAGGGCTACGTTCAGGTTCCGGACGGGGGTCGCAGCTTGTAGATCGCGCGCAGCCGCACGCTCGTCGCCAATGCTTCGGTGGCGCGATCGAAGATGTTCATGTCGACGTCGATGAACTCGTGGCCCTTCTTCTCGAAGAGGTCGGCGATGCTGGATTCCACCACCAGTTCCGTGTTCGCGGCGATCGGGCGGTAGTTCTGGGAGTCCGTCTGGAGGTGAAGCCAGGGGCTCATCTTCACATTTCCTGCCAGCGCCCAGTTCGTGAGCCCCAGGACGAAAGCGGGGTTCGCGAAGCCCAGCTTCGAGAAAGGGGCGGCCATTCGTTCCGGATCTCGGAGATAGGAGGTGATCTCGGCGGTGTCGTTCCAGCGCGCGCGCGTGGCCAGGAGTCCGTCACGTTGGCGGTGCTCCATGACTTTCCGGCTGGCCTTTGGCCGCTCGAAGTCGCGGCCGAGGATCGCATCGTGGGGGTCGAAGAGTTCAGCTTCGTATTCCGACGGGCTGGCCTTCGATACGTCAACCCGAAACATCTCGCGATCGTAGACAGGAGAATGAACCACCACCTGCGCTCGCCCTCGCTCGAGCCATGCCTCGCCCCAGGCCGCGACAGCAGGGTGGATGAGATACGCAGAGACCGTCACGCCGGGGACGAGCGCACCGCGAAAGCCGTACTCCTTTGCAATCTCGTCCGAGTGGATTCGATTCTCGGATTTCGTGGCCTGATTGAATGCCTCGGCGCTCCACGCCTGGGGAATGCTCATGCGGCGAGCCTAGGCTCTGAAGATGAGACCGTCATTGCTCGCGGTGGCGCCGGTGTCGATCGATGCAGACCGGTCGATGCTACGCGGAGGTTGGTCCGGTCCTCCATTCAATCGAAGATCGGCGCGAGCTTGCTGCGCAGGTCGGCGCGCTCGAGCCGCCGCCGAGTCGACTCGAACGCCTGCCGGACGACGGCGGCGCGCCGTTTGGGGTCCATGGCGTTCAGGCCCATGGCCTTCTGATCTGCGACGTTCGGTTGGAAGGTTACGACGTGCGTGCCACTTCGTTGAATGGTTCTCGCCTCGTTGGCTAGCCGATTGCGACACCAACGCCGGAACGGCACGTCGGGGCTCAGCCGCAGGCTGCGTCCCGCAGTGGACATCGGCGAGATGACGATGACGAGATCGAGCTCTTCGCGACGCAGCACGTCGAGGTTCGTCGGCGAGTGCGCGCCGCCATCGACGTACTCGTCCCCGCCGATCGGGACGGGTTCGAAGAAACCCGGAATCGCACATGAGCCCGCGACGGCCTGGCCGATGCTCGCAGGGGGGGCCTCCGCGCGGCCAAATACGACCCGCCGCGCGGTCCTGAGGCTCACTGCACAGATCCAAAGCGTCGAATCTGCCCAGGCGCCGCCGTAGATCGGATCGACGAACCGGCGGATCGGGTCCGAGGGTGTGCTGCCAGGCGGCAGCATCGCGGCCATGATCGCGCCGGGCCGCACCTGCCAGGGGCGCAGGCTGCTCCAGTCGAGCGCGCGTGGCGTGGCCGATTCGCGCGTGGACCTTCCGAAGCCGAAGGCCGGTGTCTCCGGAACCGGGCCCATTCGTCCGAGCACATGGGCGCTTTCGCTCGACAGCTCCTCGCCACGCGCGCGGGCCGCCAGATCGGCCGGGGGGAACCCTGCACGGAGGAATGCGCCGGTGAGGGATCCGGCCGAGGTGCCAACCACGATGTCGGCGCGCCGAGCGTCCCATTTTCCGAACGCCGCAAGAGCTGCAAGCACGCCGGCATGGAACGCGCTGCCGACGACACCGCCAGCACCAAGCACGAGGCCCACCTGCGGATCAGCCATGCTCGGAGGATACTCAACCAGCTCAGAGCGATCTATTGGACCGGAGGACGCTCGAAGCCCGTGGGGGGGGGGCGAAGGTCTGCCAACAGGTGGCATACTCGCTTTCTGGGCGCCGGAACGTCGATCGGACGGTCGCGGTGGCTAGAGCCAGGCAGAGCAGTGGAGGCCAGACATGCGAAAGACGATGCCGGTACGAGAGTGCATGAGTCATCTCCCGGCCGAGGCGGACCGCCACGATCCGGTGAGTGAAATCGCGGAGAAGATGCGCGAGCAGCATTGCCACCACATACCCGTCATGGATGGGGCGCACCTGTATGGGATCCTCTCGCGTGAGGATCTTCACGAGCTCACCCTGCGGGAGCAGCCAACCGCCAAGGAACTCCTCGCTGGCGACGTGTGCAGCCGGGACCTCCTGACGGTGCATCCCATGATGCCGATCGCCGAGGTGGCGAAGGAGATGATCGATCGCAAGGTCGGCAGCGCGCTCGTCACGGATGGCGGCGTACTGGTCGGGATCTTCACCAGCACGGACGCGCTGCGACTCATCGCCGAGCTCTGACGGTCACTTCCGGGCTGGGCCCATCCGTCGGCAACCTTGCCGCAGGATCAACTCGAAGTCGGTTTCGAGCCTCCGCTGGTGGGGCGCCTTCGTCTTCTTCGGCGGGAGCGCTTTCGCGGTGCAGTGGATTCGCCTTCGGACGACGGCTTGCGATTTTCGTCCCGGTCCTGGTGGCGGGTATTTGTGCGAGATGATTGGGTTCGGGGCGTGCTGGGTGTTCGCGCTTTCTCGGCAGATGCGCCTCGCCCCTCGCTGGCGGGTTTCCGCGTGCGGCGCGTTCGACGTCTCCCTCGCGTAGGCTCGTTCGAGGCCGTCCGGGGCTTTGCGTTGGGTTGTCCCTGGGATCGGGATGTCGAAGGGGAGCTGCCACGGCTCCGCGTCTCGTCGCTGCGGGATTCGTTGGTTCCGCTTCGGTTTCGAGTGCGTTTTCGACCGCCCCGTGCGCGGCCCCGCTTCGGCGCCTCGGCGCGATCTGCCTCCTTCTTATCGGAACGCCCCGCTCGCCCCTCGCTGCGGTTGGTCTTGCGGGCGCCGGATCGCGACCCCCGCGTTCGGCCTCCCGCGTCGCTGCTGTCCTTGGTGAAATCCACGACCCGCCGACGGGCCGAGCCCCCTTCGCCAGAGGTGTCGCGCTGCTTCTTCGCGTGGTTGGATCCTGAGTCCGCGTACTTGGAACGCTCATCCTCGAACTCCGCGTCGTCGTCCCTGTCGGAGCTTCGTTCTCTAAGTGCATCCTGCTTGGCGTCCTCGATCAACGCAAGCACGGCGCCCGTTTCGGCGCGGCCCGACGCGGCCCGGTAGGTGCCTCTCATGACGCTGTCGGGCTTCAGCTTTCCTTCCTCGTAGAGCTTCCACATCTCCTCTCCGAGGTGACGGATCTTGCGGCCCGGGGCGAACTTCGAGAGGAATCGGTGCAGATTCTTCACGTCTCGAAGCAGCAGCGTCCGCGCGTTGCGATTGCTCGCCGGGTCCACGGCCTGGGGGAAATCGATGAGCACCGGCCCATCGGCTCCCATCAGGACGTTGAACTCCGAGAGGTCACCATGGACGATGTCGGCTGCAAGCATCCGAACGGTCTCGCGAATCAGTGTGTCGTAGATCGTGCCGGCTTCGGCGGCGCTGAAGCTGAGATCGCCCAGACGCGGCGCGGGATGGCCGTCCGCATCCTTGACCAGCTCCATCACGAGCACGCCATCGACGAACTCATGGGGCTCCGGCACCCGCACACCGGCAGTGCGAAGGCGGCGGATCCGGTCGACCTCGGTAACGCGCCAGGCTTCTTCGTCCTGGGCGCGTCCGTGCCGGGTGCGCTTGTCGACGGCCCGTTGGTCGCGGCTGTTGCGGGTTCGGCGGCCCTCCGTGTAATCGGCGCGTTGGCGGAAGCTCCGACCCTCGGCCTCTTTGTAGACCTTGGCCACACGCTCCTCGGCGCCGCAGCGCACGAGGTAGACCTGGGCCTCCTTGCCGCTCATCAAGGGTCGCAGCACTTCGTCGATGATTCCGTAGTCGACGAGGGCAACCAGGCTGGCCGGCCATTTCATGCGCCCCGCATCTCCTCGTGGTCGAAGGCTTCGAGGCTCATGCGGGCCTGCGGACGTGATTGGACGGCTTCACGCCCAAGGGGCCGAGTTGGCGACAATCCTGAACGTCGATCTTGAGCTGCACGCGTCCCCAGCCGGCCAGTCGTGGCGGATCAGAGCGCGCCACCTGGCACGCCGACGTGGGTCCACGAATCCCCGAGAGTGTGACATGCAGGTTGGCTTCCCGCAGCTATCGTGCCAGCCGGCCAGCACCGAATCGGCCTGCCTACTCATAGAACTCCGGCGATTTCCTCAGCGTTGCCGCGAGCTTGGCATCGTGTTCGATCCACAAGGTGGCGCCGGTCTCCTTCAGGAAGGCCTCGGTGGCGTCCATCGAGACGAGGGTCTGCGCCGGGTCGACATTGAACTTCGGTGGGCGCCGGAGCGAGCGGTTCGCGGGGTAGTGGTAGAGATCGCCCGAGAGAACGAGCGGGCCGGTCTCCTCGAGCTCGAGGAAGAGGATCTGGTGCCCAGGCGTGTGGCCCGGGGCGGGCTTGATGACGACTCGGCCGTCGCCGAACACGTCGTGCTCGCCGTCGAGCAGAGTCCGATCGGCGTTCTCGAGAGCCTCGTACCACTGCCGGTCGTAGAAAGGAACGGTCTGAGGCTCGGCGAATGCAGCCTCGTACTCCAGGCGTTGGATCAGCTGCTTCCGGTCGGCGAAGACGGGCGCCTGGCCGCAGTGGTCGAAATGCAGGTGGGACAGAGCGACGAAGTCGATGTCGCCCTTGGTGAGCTCGATCTCGGTGAGCTGATCCTCGACCGACCGCTCGAGCGTGGCAGAGCCTTCATCCAATGCGAACTCACCGGTCATCACGCTCAGGGGGAGCCCCAGGTCCCAGAGGAGCCTCCCCTTCGGATGGTCGATGAGGTAACAGGGCACGAAGAGTTCCGTGGTGCCGGCCTCCTCGAGTGTCAAATCGAACATCGAGACGTCATCTACTTCGAGCGCGCCGCAATCGAAGACATACAAGCGGAGCCGGGCTTCCGACGTCGCAGGGCCGGCTGGGGCTTTCTCCTCCGGGGCGCAGCCAAACAGGCAAATGACGATGAGGAGAAAGGCACCGAATGTGCGAACGGATTCCATGGACAGGTCCTTCATGCTATGCGCGTTGAACTCCCGAGTCGTCGATCCGCTACTGGCGGCTCGGGCCTTCTTCCATCGCGAGAGGTCCAGTCAAGAAGAGTCGGATCAACTCCGATTGACGTCGTGTTCTGGTCTTCTCGAGGATGCGCTTCAGCTGGGTTCGCGCGGTATCGGTCGTCGTCGAGCGTCGCTCGGCGGCGTCATCCTCGTAGCCATGCAGGACGACGAGGCCGGGGGCCGCGTCCTCCCAGGCCATCCCGCAGGCCGTGTCGAGCCTTGTGGCCTCTGCGAACTGCGCAACGAACTCATGCCACTTCTCCGGCCGAACCACAGCCTCGTAGAGATGGTCCACGAGGTTGAGCAGCGTACGGTCCGAGTTCATGGAACGCCTCCAGCGGGTACGGGGCGATGATAGACCAACTCGCAGGCATCCGATCGAGAGGAGAGTCAGACCTCATGATAGGAAGCCCGCCGGCCCGAGCTAACATCGAACAATCGATATGAGCGTGAGAGGCTGCCCGCCCCGGAAACGAGCCTGCCTACAGCGTCGGTATCAAGCGCGGTCGTGGCTTCCGGGCGCCTGATCTCCGGACGCACGATTCCACTTGGGTCCGTTCGGGGAGCGAACCATGGGCGGACGCGATCGCCAAGCTCAATCGAATTTGAAGAGGTTCGGTTCGTCGCCGCTGCCGGGGCTGAGGTGGCCTCGCAGGCCGACGCCCTCGTGTTCGATGAGGCGCGCGAACGCTTCCGAGGACGCTTCGCCATGGGCGACGCTGCGACGACCATCCGCGAGCCGCACGATCAGTCGACTGGTGGTCGGCCGATTCTCGCGATCGAACGCCACCGTATACGTTTCGATGTGAGCCGGCCCCTGGGGCTTCTCCACGATTTCGGGCCCGATGAGCTCTGCCGCGGAGGGGCTCACCTGTTGCGCCAGCTCGCTCGAGGCAGCTACACGCGCCGGCTCGTTGGACAAGATGCATGCCGCGTGTTTCGCCCCGCTCATCCCCAGGCCGGACACGTAGCCCACCGATCCATCGCCATTTCGGATTCGTTCCACCATCGTGGCAATCGCATGGGTGGCGTAGTTGTTGCCGGGTCCGCCTGCGCACGCGAGCCCCCCCGTTACGCTGAGCGGCCTGGGATCATCAAGCTCGATACCGAGCCCGTCTGCCGCCCACTCTACGGCGCACGGGAAACAGCTGTACAGATCGAAGAGATCCACGTCTCCCACGTCGAGAGCGGCGTGCTCCAACGCGGCGCGCGATGCCGCGGCGCACCCCGGGCTCGCGAAGAACTGCTGTCTTTCGATCGGTGTCCACGGATCGCGCGCGGTCGCGGTCGAGAGTACAGCGACACGTTTCTCGGGGGGGATACCTTGTCGATCCGCCTCTGCACCACTCAGCACGATCAGGCCGGCGGCCATATCCACAGCGATGATCGCATTCATCAGCTTGGGATACGGGAAACTGACCCAGCGGTTGGACGCATTCACCGTCGTGTACTCGTCGGGGCTTCGCTCCTGGGGGAACCACGCATAGGGGTTCTTCGCCGCCGTCGCCGAGAAGCGCGACATGAGGCGACCCAGGATCGCCTGGTGCTCTTCGATCGAGTCCCCTCGGTGGGCCCGGATGGCGTTTTCATAGAGCGGAAAGATGTCTGCCGGCAGTGCGAAGCCGTGCCGAAGCTCGAGTGGAGACGTCATCGGGGGTTGCCCGCGCAACAAGACGTCGATGGGCGGATCCGCCACCGGACTCCAGTGCTCGAGGGAGATCCCCCGATTCGCTGCTTGTTGTCGCGCGTGGATGGCTTCGGCGCCCGCGAGAACTGCGATGTGCGCGTCACCGCACGCGATGGCACGCACGGCATGCTGTAGGAGTTCTATGGGTGAGTTGCCGCCCGGCTTCGGCTCGTGGCGCAGCCCGGGGCCCGCTTCCAGCAGTTCGGCGAGCACGGATGGCGTATCGGCGTAGCCCCAGGCGAGGGGAGCAACGGTGCCGACGTAGTCAGCTTGTCTTGCCAGGGCCGGCTCGCCCATATCGAGCGCTGCCCGGTCGAGCGCCTCGACCATCATTTTCGCCGGTTCGACTGCTTCGAACTCCCCGTCGAGCGCTGGCCGACGCCGCACCTGCCCGACACCCACGATCACCACAGCACTCTGCGCGTCCATCTCGTTTCTCCGAAATCACCGGTTACGCACGAGGCCTTCCCCGCTGCAACCATGCCTAACGTCTACGACGCCAAGATATGGCGTGCGATCGTCAGGATCTGGATTTCCGTGGTCCCCCCACCGAGTTCGAGCAGCATCGCGTCGCGAAGCAGCCGCTCGACTACGTATTCCTCCATATAACCATTGCCCGCCAGGATGTGGATCGCGTGCTCCGCGACCCGGGTCCCCACCTCGGCCAGGTAGAGCTTGGCCGCGCTCGCATCGAGAGCGGATTCGCTCTGGGTGCTGTAGGCGATCCGGCGCGCGTTGGAGACATCGACGTACATCCGGGCGAGACGCGCCTGAATCAGCTGATAGTTGGCTATGGGCTGCCCTCCTTGGACGCGCTCCTTCGCGTAGTCCCGTGCGATCTCGAAGCAGCGCTCCGCGATGCCGTATCCCATGACCGCAATCCCTACTCTTTCTCGGGCCAGGGATTTTCGAACGTGATCGCGGTCCTTGCTGCCTCCGCCGAGCAGGTTTTCGGCCGGCACGCGCACCGAGTCGAAGAAGAGCTCGCTGGTCGGCGAACTCTTCATTCCCATTTTCTTGAACGCTGGGCCAGTGCTGAGACCTTCGAATTCGCGTTCGACGATATAGGCCTGAATGCTTCCATCATCTTCGCTCCGGGCGTACACGAGGAAGACATCTCCGGCGGGTCCGTTCGTAATGAATGTCTTGGAGCCGTTCAGGATGAAGGCGTCGCCGTCTTTCTTCACAGTCGTGCGCATGGATCCGAAGGCATCGGAACCGGCACCTGCCTCAGTCAGGCACCAACAGCCGACCTTCTCTCCTCGCAGGAGGGCCGGAACGTATTGCGCTACCTGCTCCGGCGTTCCCTTTGTGCGGATGTTTCCAGCGCACAGCCCCAGACTGACGCCGAAGCTCATACAGAAGCCAGGGTTCACGCGGGCGAGTTCGACGACGAACTGTGTCTGGGCATAATCTGCCAGGGCGCGCGCGTCCGGATCTGCGTCAGCCGAGGATCCGGCTCCAGCGCCGCCAGTCCTCTCGAGCGCCTCGGCGCCAGCGGCGATGCCGAGTTCGTCGATCATCTTCCGCATGAATGGAAAGATTGGTTCTTCTCCCGACTCGAAGCCGGGGGTCAGAGGCTCGAGGTGATCGGTGAGGTAGCTGCGGTAGAGGCTCTGGACGGCGAGCTGTGAGTCGTCGAGATGCATGGGGTGGTTCCTCTTCGCGGGTGCGATGCGCCCGGTCGCCCTGGGAGGCGCCCAAGACGGATGAGCAATCTATCGAGTGTGGGAGCCCTCGATTATGACAACTCCCAAGGGGATCCCAGGCTTGGGCAGGCATGGTCGGCCACCCGGGGAAACGGACCCCCTTACCGGGCTTCCGTCGGTCTCGCTCAAGTCCCAAGATGTCCATCTCGGACGCGGGGGCCGACGCGATCGTGCGTCAACGGTTCTGCTGGCTAGAGGAGCTTCTTCGGTACCCGCCCGCGTCGTTGCCTCACAGTGTGCTCCTCGCGCACGAAGAGGAGATCGAGCTCTTGCCCGTCCGAGACGGGGACATAGCGGCACATCTCGGCGGAGAGATAGAGCTCGAAGCCGACGGGGTTGTTCTCAGCCTCCCACGGATCGAAGACGGTCTTCATGTAGAGCAGTGAATAGAAGGGGATCCCTTCGATCGTGACGCGAACCGGGATGCGGCCTTTCTCTCCCGAGCCGCCGAGTTTCTTTCCAATCTCGAGGGGAAGGAGAACGGTGGCGGTTTCCTTGATCTCCACCCGGCCGCGGTATCGCACCTCGCGCGGCTTCCGTTTCGTCGTCGTCTTCTTCGTCGGCACGGCTGTCAGGTTCCTCGCTCGCATTCATGCTAGACCGTGATCGCACGGCGCTGCGATCGACGATACCAGGAGCCTCTGAAATGAAACGAACGATCCTCCTCTTCGCAGCGTCCCTGGCGATCGCCTGTCAGGCGGTCCCTTCCGTGGACCTCTCTGCCGTATTCGACGGGCGCGCGGGCATCTGGGTGGATCTCACGCACGCATTCGGCAAGAACACCATCTACTGGCCGACGGATACCAAGGGGTTCCGGTTGGAGGAGCTGGCCTTCGGCCGGACCGAAGGAGGCTGGTTCTACTCGGCTTACGAGTTCGCTTCCGCAGAGCATGGTGGTACCCATCTCGACGCACCTAGCCATTTCGCGGAAGGGAAGTGGACCACGGAGGAGATCCCGCTCACCTCCTTGATCGGGCCTGGCACAGTCGTGGACGTTTCGGACCAGGCGCATCCTGACTACCAGGTTTCGGTGGCCGATCTCACGGAGTGGGAGGCGGCCCATGGACGTATTCCCGATGGAGCGATCCTGCTGCTCAGGACCGGCTGGTCCGATCGCTGGAGCGATCGTGCCGCCTATCTTGGAACCGAGGAGACGGGGCCCGGAGCCGC
>JAFDCZ010000172.1 GCA_019312665.1 Deltaproteobacteria bacterium
GACGTTTCCTGTCGAAGTCCAGTCTTGCAGCGCTTGCGCTTGTCCTGGCGACCTCTGTAGCCGGCGCCGCTACGATTAGCGTGGATCCGTCGACCGTCCCTGACGAAGCGCTTCCACGCGTCAATGTCGGCGACTTCCCGGCGGGATTCTCGATCGATTCCTGGCAGGGCCCGGTCGCCGGAGCCGGGAACAAGTCGAACTGGCACGCCCGTTACCTGTCAGACGGAGACTATCTCTCCGCCATCTTGCCGGCCGACGCCGCGACCATGACGATCGACGACATCGAGGACCTCTGCTACTACACCAAGCGGCCGGCCGGCACGCTTGCAACGCGTGACTGGTGGATGCTGATCTACACCCGGCCCACAGGTTCTGGCGATGACGCGTCTTGGTACCACCGGCGCTACATCAACAACTACGCCGACCATACGGACATCGGAAGCTGGGTCCAGTACTGCACGAGCGGCAGCCCGATCGGCGAGATGACCTTCCAACGCAACAGCGGCGCAGGCGGCCCCGTTCAGACGTTGGCTGAGCTTCAGGCCGCCGACGGCGGCGATCTGATCGAGATGATCAGCGTCGGGACGAACAGTGGCTGGAACGGCTTCGACGGATACCTGGACGGCCTCGAGATCACTCACACCAACACCACCGTTGGAACGGTGAACTTCGAAGACGTTCCGGTGGTGCCTGCCGCTCGGACCTGGGGCCTCGTAGCGCTCACTCTCGTGTTCATGTCCGGCCTGGCGTTCGTGACGATCCGCAATCGGAACTCCGGAGGCTTGGGAAGCGCCTAGCGCGCCGCCGTTCTCCTGCTATGCCGGCCTCCCAGACTGACTGTGTCTGGGCGGCCGTTCGCTACGGTCCCACGTTCCTGGCCAGTGCCGTACTGAACCCTGCGCAGTTCATCCAGAGCACCCCACCCGTTCAGCTCTGACCCGGCGACGCGACCTCCTTCTCGTACCAGGGCTCCACGTAGTCCAGCAGGTCGAGGTCGTGGTTGATCAGGCAGACGTGGCCGTAGCCCTCGAGGATCTGCACCGTGGCGTTGGGGACGCGCTGGGCCATGAAGTGCGCCTCGGCGACCGAGGGCACGAGCTGGTCGACGTCGCCCGCCAGGTAGAGGACGGGCGGGCGAATCTCGTGCAGGCGTTCGCGGATGTCGTAGCGCTGTAGAATCTCGAGGCGTCGGATATAGCCGAGCCGGCCAATCTGCTGGGAGCGCTGGTGGAACTCCGCCAGGTCTTCGGGCAGGGCGTGCGGGCTGTGCAGACGCGATTCAGTAAAGCGCCGCACGAGCGGCATGGCTCCCCAGGGAAACGCCCGCAGGGCGAGCGGGGGGCCAGGCGCAGGCGCAGGCGTGTGCGGATGACGGGAAAGGAGTTGATGATGACCAGCCCCTTCACGTGCTCGGGATGTGCGAGCGCCAGGCCCCGCTGCGGATCCCCTGGGGTTTCGTTCAATGCCCATACGCGTACTTGGAGCTAGAACGCAGGCTGTAATCCCTTCCATAGGGTCGGAGTGCAAGACGCACTTTCCCCCTCACCACGGATTTTTCTTCGATCCGGGTGTCTGCTTCCGCATTGGCTGGGCGGTCTCGAGTTGAGAAATCGTGCTCGTTTTTCCGCTCGAGCAGCGGCGGAGCTACGAGCGGCTCGCTCTGAAGATTTCGGTTGAGGGCAATCTCAGGGCATCGCGATTCGTTGGCGTGTGTGTTCTCCACTGCAAGGTGAGAACCATCCTTCCATCTGAGCCTCTGTCGGCTATCGCTTCGTTTGGTTCTTCGGAGGGGCATAGCTTATGCGTCGGACCTCCAGGCGGTAAGCCGTAGGCCAGAGGTCGAGGAGGACGTAGAGGTAGTAGTTCGATCATAAACTGGCCGAATTCGCTGCCGGCATCCCCATTCAAATGAAGATCAAAGGGATGCCCGGATCGGGCCAAATCGCACGTAGACTCGGTCTGCATGCCGTCCGGCTACTTGACTGGGTAGGCGGAAACCCAGCTAGAATTCCCTACGCGCTTTCGATCGTAGTTGGCCTGGCCGTCGCGCGAGTGCTGGGTGGGATCGGCACTTTCAGCGCTGCGGACAAGCGGGCTGCCTCCGATTGGATCGTGGTTCTGTGGTGCCTGGCGCTCCTGCTGACCCTGGTCGGCTGGTGGATGATGGGCTGGGCGTCCCTCCGAGCGCAGACCGAGATCGGCTTCTCGACCCTGTTCATGTGGATCGTCACTACCGCCCTGCTCTACCTGGCCTGGGGTGCGCCGAGCAGCAGGGCCAGTGTGGCCGACGGGATGATCGCAACACGCATCATCAAGTTCGCGGACTCGCGGAAAGTCATCCCATCCTCCTGAGAGTTCGCGTCGTCCTGAGAGTTCGCGTCGAATCCCTGCGTCGGTCCGGGCCCAGGTCTTGCCGACGCCCGTGGGCCCGGTGATCGCGACGTTGCTCTACTACTCCGGCCGCTGTGGTTCGTCTATTCGCTGAATCGCCGCCAGGTTGTTCTTCGCGACCTGGTTGGTCGGGTCCAAGCGAATCGCAGTCTCGAGCGCGGCTACGGCCATGTCCAGCTTTCCCAGCTGGCCCGCGCAGAAGCCGATGTTGTTGAACGCCCTGGCCAACCGGGGATCCACGCGATCGAACGTTCGACCTGTCCTTGCTGACCCGGCTGCAAGGCGTGTTCGAGCGAGTGCGCCTGGCCGCCGAGGTCCGTGAGGCCGCCGCCGCCGAGATCCGCAGACGGCTGCGCGGCGCGTCACTGCCCCTGGCAGACGGCCGACGCATGCGGCTGCTCTTCATCGCGGATAGGGATTTCAGTGCGACCAGGCTCCGCTGGTCGATTGGGATTGGAGTGCGCCCGACTCGTGAACGGTCGCTCGGGTATCCAGGTGCGAAACCCGCCCGGTGAGGGGTGAGCCCGCCCGAGCCGGTAGCGAGCCTGGCGACGGTTTTCGGTAACGAGATCGGCGAAGCGTAGGCACACCGCTCGGCAACCGGAATGAATATAGTTTCCGAGGCTTTGTCCCCACGGCCCACATCGCTACTCTACAGCAGCGTTTCGGCATACCCAGCCAAGTTGCAGGGTGGCAAGGCGCCTGAACACAGGGGCGATATGACCCGATCCGGGGCCGCGCAAAGCGGACCTGCTGATCGTCGAACTCGAAGCGAGGTAGACGGTGCGGATGCCGGATAAGCCTGGGATCTGGCAGCGATACGGACCGACGATCGAGGCGTTGCTCGTGTTCGTCGTGAGCGCCGCCGTATTGATCCAGATCCTCATCTGGTCGCGGCCGTTCACGGACACGATCCTTCCGCAATGGGTCGCAGCCTACTCGGCATGGGTGCTGGCCCTGCTGGGCGCCGAAGGCCAGGCTCGCGGCATCATCATCACTTCCACGATCGGCTCCGTCGCGATCATCCGCGAGTGCACGGGGGTATATCCGATGGCGTTGTATCTGGCCGCGGTCTTCGCCTACCGCTGCACATGGCGCAGAAAACTCGTTGGCGTGGTGGGCGGCATTGCCGTAATCCAATTGCTGAACCTGATCCGGATCCTCAGCCTTATCTACATTCAAAAACTGTACCCCGCGTCATTCGAGTACATGCACCTCGTCGTGTGGCAATCGCTCATGATGTTTCTCACGGCGCTCATCTGGCTCGTCTGGTCCACCGCGTTCTCGCGATCTCGACCGCGTGGCGACCACCCGGGATGAGGAGGATCCTCCGTTTCGCCCTGGTCTTCCTGCCCGCTTTCGTCGTCTGCCTGTGGTTGTATCCGCGCGTTCAGCCGGTCTATCAGAAAGCGGTCGTGGCCGTGGTCGATGTCGGACTGCATCGTCTCGAACCACCGATGCGCATCGAGATCATCGAGCACGGCGGCTGGGCCACCTACACCCTCCACTCCGACGGTACGGAGAGCTTCTACTGGTCGCGGCCCGGCGAAAACCTCACGCTGTTCTTCGTTGGACTCGCCTTCCTGCCCGCACTGCTGATTGCGACCCCTGTCAGTCTGCGGCGTCGTGCGGGGCTTCTCGGCGTCGGACTGCTCTTGCTCTACGCCCTGCAGGTGGTTGCCGGGTTGGGTCTGGTTCTGTCCATTCGTTGCCTTGCCGAGGATCCCGGGTCGATGGTGTGCCAGTGGGGCAAGACGGTGGGCAACACATTCGGACAGGTGGCGGCCTTCGTCATCTGGGGACTCCTTACCTGGCACGTCTGGCTCCCCCGAGCGGAAGAGTCGGCAGAGGCAACCGAATCAGACCCCGTCGCGCGAGGGCGATGGGTTGGCAGTCCGGTGTTCGCAACCGCCTGTGTTGTCGCCACAGTGGTACTGGGCGTTGCCTATTCAAACCATTTCATGAACGACTTCCACTTCGATGACGCGCCCATCATTATTGACAACCTATCGATCCGGAGTCTGGGGAACACAGGCAAGTTTTTTACCGATCCACACACCTTCAGCACGCGTCCCGAGAATGCCGTCTACCGGCCGCTTCTGACCCTGAGCCACGCCCTTGATTGGGCGGCCTCGGATTCTCGGGCGCGTCAGTTCCGCCGAACACAGTTAGCTCTACTCCTCGCGCTCGGAGCCGCTCTGGTCTTCCTGTTCAAGCGACTCTGCGATTTCGGCCTAGGCGATCCGCTGAATCGCTACGGGGCGCTGGCAGCGGCGTTGCTGTTCTGCGTGAGTGTCGCCAACGCGGAGACCGTCAACGACATCTCTGCGCGCGCGGATCTCGTTGCAAGCCTCGGTATCGTCGTTTGCTTCTGCATCTACCTGGCCTGGCCGGATTGGCGCCGAACGAACTTGTTTCTGTTGCCGATGCTCGTGGGTGCTCTGGCAAGCCCACTCACGCTTGTCTTCGCACCGCTGTTCGTGGTGTTCGCCTGGTTCTTCGAGGAAGACCGCTCGCTTAGCGACGCGCTGCTTCGTCCTGGATGGCGACAGCTCGGCTCGGTGATTGGACGGTGCGCGCCGGTGCTGCTCGCCGCGCTGTTACTCTTCGTGTTGCTGAGGTGGATGGGTGCCGCCACGGGGGCATCCGTCGCGGACCACGGGTGGTCGGAGACGATCCAGCAGCCGGCCGCATGGTTGCGGCACGTGCGCCTGTTCGTCCTACCCGTGGGTTCGTCGTCCACCCCACCGGTGTTCGCCGGCTTGACCTTCGTCGTGGTCCTGCTCGTCGCCATCGGCTGGTTCTCTCGGGTCCGGGACCTCAGACCGGCCGCGTTCGGGCTGGCTTGGTTTGCGATCACTTCGTTGGCGGTGGGGGACCGGATGTTCTTGCCCTCCGTGGGTCTGACTCTCGCGTTGGCATCGTTGGCCGGTGCCGGGTTGCGCCGACGTCATGACAAGAAGATGCCCGCGGTAAGGTGGACCGTCGCCGGCCTTGCCATTGCCCTCGTGACGATGCACGTCGTGGCGACTCGCGAGCGCAACAGAGTCTGGCGGGATGACGAGACTCTGTGGGCGGATGTCGTGCGGCAAGAGCACGATGACGATCGCGGCCTGATGAACTACGGGCGGGCCCTCGCAGCGCACGGTCGCGCTGACGAGGCCCTGGAGTATCTGGGGCGCGCCACCCCATCACCAGCGGTCGAACTCGAGTTGGCGCTGGCGATCAGCGCGTCGAGCCGAACCGCGGACGCCGAGGAGCCGTTCCGACGAGCGCTGCAGTTGAATTCACGCGATGCCCGGGGTCACGCTGTCTTCGCCCGTTGGCTCACGGCGCGCGGACGCGGTCCCGAGGCCGTCGAGCATCTGGTGACTGCCCTCGAGATCAGTCCGACCTCCGCCGACCTCCGCTGGTCCCTGATGAACCTCCACGCAGCGTCGGGGAACGAGGCCGCGCTCGCAACCGTGGCGAATGCAACGCTGGCGATCCTGGCTACCGACAACCTCGCGCGCGCCTACGCGAGTGGCCGGATCCCACTCTGGGCAACGACGGAGACTGCCGACGCTTACGCGAGTATGGCCCGCGAGGAACTCGAGGCCCGACGCTGGGTCGATGCGGCGGTGATCTACCGGCAAGCGATTTCCCTCGATCCGACTGCGACCCAATCTCGGGCCAACCTCGCCTGGTCCCGGATGCAACTCGGATTCCTCGAGGGCGCCGTCGACAGCTATCGAAACGGGTTGGAGATCGACCCGACCTCCGCTCCGACCTGGAACGACCTCGGCTGGGCGCTGGCGCGGCTCGAACGCTTCGACGCGGCCATCGAGTGCTTCGAAAAAGCTGTCGAGCTCGACCCCACGTTTTCTCTCGCTCGCAGTAACCTTGCCTGGGCGCGGCAGCAATCAGCCTCCGGCGCCCCTAGCTCACCGTGAAAAAGGCCCTAAAAAGCAGACGCCGGCTCTCTGAGCCGGCGTCGCGTGTTCAAACCGTTTGTCCGGAGCTATGCCGTTTGCCCCGCACGCGAGCAGAGCCATCAGTGCAAGCCCCAGCAGAGTGATCCGCACCGGAGACATCATCGGAAGCGGGATGATGGAGCAAGCGGCTCCCAACACGGCATTGGTGTCGGTTCCATCAGGGTAGGCCCGCCGGGCTCCCCAGGGCCTCAGGATGGCGCCCCCTACTCGGACGTCGAGCAAAAACGCAGCTTGAAACCCCTATCCCCGGGCTTCAGGCACAGGGCGGCTTCGTCACTGGTTCTCGCCTGATTTCTCCTACAATGTGCGAATGCCCTCGTTGCGACGGCTCGCTCCACTGCTCGTCTGTCTCGCTCTGGCTCCGCCCTTCTGGGGCTGTGGCGATGGCAAGGAGCGGCCCAATGCCCAACATCTGGTTCTCGTGACCCTCGACACGCTGCGACGGGACCATCTTGGGATCTACGGGTACCAGGGCCCCATCTCTCCGAACCTCGATCGCCTGGCGGAGCGCGGCGTCCGCTTCGACGACGCCTTCAGCCAGGCCGTCTCGACTCCGCCGAGTCACGCGTCCATCCTCACGGGCCTCTACCCCATTCACCATGGCCTGCGCCAGCAGTGGGGCGGGACCCTCGCGAGCTCCAACCGGACGCTCGCGGAGGTGTTGCAGGACGCTGGCTTCGCAACGGCTGCCTTCATCAGTGGGTTTCCGTTGCGCAGTGCTACGGAGCTCGACCAGGGTTTCGCCGTGTACGATGATGAAATGGATCGTGGGCTGTCGGAGCGATCGCCCGACGCGACCAACGACAAGGTCGCCCACTGGTTGGAGACTCGCCCTGACGGGCGGGTCTTCCTCTGGGTCCACTACTTCGCGCCGCACACCGACTACTTTCCACCGGAGAAGTTCCGGGATGCCGCGGGTCACGGGGACGTTGCACGCAGTCAGGTGATGGTCCCAGTCAACACGAATCCGAGGACGGGTTTCCCTAGAGAAGTGGATCCCGCTGCCGTCGAGGTTGCGAAGGATCTCTACGCGGCCGAGGTCCGGTATACGGACGAAGCCTTCGGGGACCTCATGTCGCTCCTCGATGGCCAGGGCCTGCTGGAGAATGCAGCGGTGGCGGTCATCTCGGACCACGGCGAGTGCCTCGGCGAACACGGTTACTACTTCGGGCACTGGGACGTGTTCGACGAGACGTCGCGCATCCCGCTGATCCTTGCGCACCCACACGAAGATTGGTCGGGGCGTCACGTCTCCGCACCGGTCGGAGCGATCGACCTCGTTCCGACGCTCCTGGCGTGGCTTCGGATCGAGTCGCCACCCGTTGACGGAATCGATCTCACTCCGTTGATCGAAGGGAGCGCTGCGCCGAATCGAACGATCTACACGGAGCAGACGACCAGCGACCTGACGGCATGGGCGGCACGGGACGGTCGGTGGACCCTGATCAAGAGGCCGGGCGACTCGCTCGGCAACCTTCAGGAACGAGAACCGCCAGGATCGGACCCGGCCGACAGCGCAACCACCGAAGCCGCGCGATCCAGGCTGGAACACGTGATCGCCGAGCTAAGTGGGCCGACAGAGTGGGGCCGCACGAAGACCCATACCCTGTCTGAATCCGTTGCCGAGAAGCTCCGAGCCCTCGGCTATGCCGAGTGAGAAGCCGCGAGGGTCTGACGGGCGCTAGCGGGAAGCTCCGACGAGGACGCTCTCGCCGCTGCGCGGATTGAAGCAGGTGATGGAGTCGACGCGCAGGCCCGCCTCCCCGTATAGCGAGCGCCCGAAGGGGCCGCCTCCCGTCTGGCGCGCTCGTCTAGCACCTCCCGATACCGGGTGTAGTCGCGAATATCCCTCTTAATTGACTTATCCTCGGATCTCGCGCAGCTGGGGTAAAGAGGCATCTCCCCTGGCTGGCCGTCTGGCACCGAGGGCGCTCGATGATCTACACCGGCAAGAACCTGGCTCCCATCCCGCGATACTTCGTAGATCCATCCACCTATACGAGCCTTCGCGCGCACACCGACTACCGCCCCGTGGCGTCAGCTAGCTTCGCGATCAACTACTTCATCCCAACACCTGGTGGGTGCCGGCGAACATCGCCCGGATCGTCCGAAACCTGGGCCGGACGCGTCTGGCCGACCAAGCGGACGCAACCGCGCGGCGCCTACGGAAACGTGCAGCAGAGGCTCACCAACCGCCCCTGATTGATCATCAGCAGCCCACTCGTCCCAGCGCCGCGAACGAGCCGGGGCGGTGCTGGAGCTGGGGAGATACGAAGACGCGCGGAGGGATTTCGAAGCGGCCGTACTGAGGAGCCCCGTTCTGGGAACCTCGGGCAGACGCGTCTGGTCGACGTGGCGGACGCAACCGCTCGCCGCCTACGGAAGTAGGCGGCGAGCTGATCCGTGCTCAGCCTTCCGGAGCGATCTGCCTCAGGCGGCGCGAAGGAGGAAGGACCCCCGAGTGGCCAGGAGCAAGCCGCCCAGCAAGAGCAGCATCAGAATGGCGTTGCCCCACGTTGACGTACCGGGCACGGCCGGGGCTGCGCAAACGCCAGACGTGACCGCCCAGCCGGTGAAATCGACCTTGCCGATGGTTGCAGCGATAGTGTCGCCACTGCCGGGGCCGATCGATCCCGGGCCGTCGGCTGCGCCCCACCAGTTGTCCTCGATGTCGAAGGGGTCGCTGACGGGCGCTGCATCTACGACAGTGATCCCGGGGCCGGTCGCAGTTGGACCGTTGTCGAAAATGCAGTTGTCGTTGATCGAGCCGCCGGTGGTGCCACCGTTGACGCTGGCGAGCCAGATGCCCATCTGCTTGCAGTTGCTGAACGTATTGTTGTGGACGCTCAAGGAATTGATGTTCCAGAGCTGAGCGCACTGGCCCTCGTACTTGCCCATAGCCACGTCATCGACGGTGTTGTTGAATACGAACACGTTCTTGGCCCGATCCACCTCGAAAGCGGCCCAGTGATCACTCGGGGGGGCGGGCAAGTCGGCGCCGATGTTGTCCCAGACGTTGTTGCTGATCGTGACCGACGTCGT
>JAFDCZ010000173.1 GCA_019312665.1 Deltaproteobacteria bacterium
TCTCCGGAGCCTGCATCAATCCACGCGCCATCAAGGAGCTGATGCCGGACTATCTCGAGCAGGGCTTCCCCATCGAGTTCGTCTGCGACAAGCCGCAGACCCACATCTTCCTGAAAGACCATCACTTCCAGCTCCCGCTGAACCTGCCGGAATTTGCGAAGCACAACTACATGGTCGCCTCCCTGAACAAGGTCGTGAAGTGGCTGGCGGAGAAATGCGAAGCCATCGGAATCGACATCTACTCGGGCTTCGCTGGTGACCAACTGCTGCTCGAGGGCGAGAAGGTCGTAGGCGTGCGCCTCGGCGACATGGGCATCGACAAGGACGGCAAGCAAAAGGGCACGTTCCAGGCCGGCATGGACATCCAGGCCAAGGTGACCGTGCTAGGCGAAGGCGTACGCGGCTCACTGACCAAGCAGTTGATCTCCCGCTTCGGCCTCGAAGGAGCCAACCCGCAGGTCTACGAAACCGGCGTGAAGGAGATCTGGCGGGTGAAGCCGGAGAACCATGTACCCGGCCGGGTCGTCCACGGACTCATCCCCCACTACCTGCTGAACGCATTCGGTGGCATGTGGCTCTACGACATGCAGGACAACCTGGTGTCGTTTGGTGTCGTAACCGCCCTCGAATCCCACAACCCGTTCAACGACCCGCATCTGCAAACCCAGAAGCTGAAGACGAACCCGTTCTTCCGGAAGCTCTTCGACGGTGCGGAACTCGTCCGCTACGGAGCGAAAGCCATTCCGATGGGCGGCATCACCTCCATGCCGAAGCTCTACACCGATGGCGCCATGTTGGTTGGCGATTCGGCCGGCTTCTGCAACGCGGAGAAACTCGCCGGTGTTCACATGGCGATCAAGTCCGGAATGATGGCAGCCGAGGCCATTTCCGATGCCATCGCGGCGGACGACTTCAGCTCCGTCACCCTCGGTGGCTATGCCGAGCGCTACCGCCAGAGCTGGGCCTATGAAGAGCATTGGACGGCGCGCACCCAACACGCCTCCTTCGCCGCCGGCCTTCCGTTCTTCTTCATGAACGAGCCCGTTCGACGCTTCCTCACCGATGGTGGAGGCCTGCTCGGCATGCCGACCTTCCACGCCGGCCACGAGGCCTACGAGAAGCTCTCCGAATTGCCGCCGGCAAAGCGCGTCAAGGAAGAATTCGAGTTCGACGGCGTGCTCACCTTCTCGAAGGAGCACCTCGTCGGCTTCTCCGGCACCGCCCACGAAGCCGACCAGCCCTCGCACCTGGTCGTCGCCGATACCGACCTCTGCAGCGACGTCTGCACCGAGGAGTAC
This sequence comes from Deltaproteobacteria bacterium, assembly GCA_019312665.1. GTDB lineage: Bacteria > Myxococcota_A > UBA9160 > UBA9160 > UBA6930. Next base: position 1,299 of record JAFDCZ010000173.1, read on the forward strand.
GGCAACCCCTGCGTGAGCTTCTGCCCCGCCGCCGTCTACGAGATGATGGACGACCCGGAATCACCGGGAAGGAAGCAGCTCTTCATCCACCACGAGAACTGCGTCCACTGCAAGACCTGCGACATCGCCGACCCCTACCAGGCCATCACCTGGACGCCGCCGGAAGGTGGAGAGGGCCCCGACTACCAGCTGATGTAGCGGCGCTTCGCTGCTCGGTCCGCCACCAGACGTTCACCTGGTGTCATGCACTCGTTCGTCGTGCCCTTGGTTCTTCTCGACCGTTGTCTGGTGTGGCACAGCAAGAAATCGCCAGCCGAGTGCCGCAATCGCGGCCCACACCGTGCTCCGGAGCGTCATGGCGACCACGGTTCGCTCCTCAAACGCACCACCGGCCACCACGTGCACGCCCAAGGCCGCGAATACGCCTAGCGTTGCAAATGCAATCGCGATTGCCAGGCGAGCCGCCCAGATTCGGCGAAGCATCAGGCCGACACCCGCAACCAGATAAGCGAAGCCAGCCAGGAAGTTGAACCCAAGGACGAATGGTACGAAATCGCCGGCCGCCGCCCGCGCCGTGCCGTCAACGAACAGCACCGCACCACCCTCACGAATCGTAAGCAGCCCGAACAACGCTCCGATGATCCCGGCGGCACGAACCCATGCGAGCGATCGCCTCGAGTCCGGTCCCGTTGTACTCGTAGAGTGCATTGCGCGTGCTCCTGGCGAGGCCCCGTTCTCCACTCTCGAGGCCATCTTCTGTGATCGTCTGAGGTCCGTTGCGTTCCTCAACCCGTGCCCAACGTTGCCGCATGCGAGAACGAATCCCTTCGCTAAAGCACGTCGGAAAGCGCCCTCAGCAACACGTCTCGATCCTCCGGTTCCGCGCACACGACCAGCGCCCTCGCCGGCTCGCGGAGATCGTCGGGGAACAGGCTGCCGTCCTCCGCCCAGGCCTCGCCGCCTGCGACCCGGCTCAGCAGAACACCGACGCGACCGCGGATGCTGATGCTCTTCATGTTCGGCGAGAAACGCAGGCCCGCACGGAAGCCCGGGATCAAAGGCGCAACGGAGATTGCACCGCCGGATCCGAACCACACCTCGTAGCCGTGCTCCTTCAGGCGAGCGACCGCCGGTTCGGGTAGCTCGTGCGACACGACGACCCGGGGGCCCGTGGCCTCGGCCTTCCAAGGGCGAGAAGGCCCTCGCGGCCGGGTTCGCCTGGCGATACCACCGCGGGCGGCGTCGAAGCACAGACCTTCGCGAGGGAGCGCGACCACGCCCGCCTCGTAGCGGCCATTCACGGCGAGGCCGACGATGCAGGCGTAGGGGCCGCGGGCTTCGATGTAGGAATGCAGGGTCCCGTCGATCGGATCGATCACGACCTCGGCCGGAGCCTGCTTGGGGAACTCGAGAACCAACGGCGTGTCTTCTTCGGCCTGGAGCGAGACTTCTGGAAAGTGCTGACGCAGGGCCTCCAGGATCGCCTCTTGAACGGCCGTATCCGCCATCGTGAGGGCAGCCTTCACGGCGGTCGCCTCGCCCTGCTTGGGCTTGTTCTCGACTCGACCCTCGAGGGCACGCGCGATGGCCGCAGCCTGCCGTACCGCGGGCCCGATCAGATCCAGGAACTGCTCCGCATCCGGAGACGTGCGCTCGGCCCCCACCCGCTTCTCCTGCGGCCGTGATCGGCCAGTTGGAAAAAGCTACAAGCCGGGGCCGATGGGCGCCCGACCTTCCAGCGTCGATCAGCTGGGAGAGGATTCGCCGCCAGGCTGCACCGGCATTTGCCCGGCCGGACGGAAGGACAGGCTTCCGCCTCGCAAGTCGGCCGCGGCACGCAGCACCTCCTTGGGATCCTCGTCCCAGAGGTAGTAGCCGGCCCCCTCCAATGCGAAGCCCTCGCCTTTTCGCTGCAGGAGGTTCTCTTCGGCCCGTTGCATGATTCCCCTCTCCTTTTCGTCGGTAGGCAGAATCATCGGCTCCGGAGATGGAGAACTTGTGACGGAAGGAACACATTTCACACTCGGGGAGGGAACTTTATCGCTCGCCGGGTCGCTGCTCGGCCAGCGGGGCGCCGGGCAGCGCCACTGGGGGAGGTCAATGCCCCTGTTCGTCGCTTTCGCTCCCCGCCAGCTTCGAGGCGTGTTTCACGTTTCGCGCCTCCGTCACCATGATGACGTCCTCGGCAATGTTGGTGGCGTGGTCGGCGACCCGCTCCAGATTCTTGGCGATCAGGATGAAGTCGACCTCCGGAGAGGTGAGTTCGGGATGGAGGGCGATCTTCTGAATCGCCGCTTGAATGACTTCATCCTGGTCCCGATCGACCTGATCGTCGTCATCGAGCACGTGGGCCGCGCGCTCTGCATCGTGCGAGCTGAAGCTATCGAGCGCGTTGCGCAGGAGGCGACGTGCCTCGTCCGCCAGGATGCGGAGCTTCTCTGGCGTCTCTACCTCGGGTCGTTCACATAGGCGCAGGGCGCTCTTGGCGATGTTGCGGGCCAGATCTCCCACCCGCTCCAGATCCGTGGCCATCATCTTGATGGCGATCACACCGCGCAGATCGTCAGCGACCGGAGCCTGGGTGGCCAGGGCGCGGAGCACCGCCTCGTCCACCGCGAGATCGAGCCGATCGATCTCCAGATCGTCAATTTTCACCTCGCGAGCAAGCGCGGCGTCGCGCTTCAACACAGCGCTCACGGATTTCGCAAGGATCTCTTCGGCGAGGCTGCCCATGCGCAGGATCTGTTGGCGAAGGCCGTCGAGAACCGGATCGACGATTCGGGTCATCGCTGTTCTTGCTCCTAGCCGAAACGACCGGTGATGTAGTCCCGGGTCCGCGGATCTTTCGGATCGGTGAAGATCTGGGCGGTTTCGCCCTCCTCCACGACGATCCCGAGGTGAAAGAATGCTGTGCGTTGGGAGACGCGAGCGGCCTGTTGCATCGAGTGGGTCACGATCACGATCGTGTAGTTCTCGCGCAGCTCTTCCATCAGCTCCTCGATCGTCGCCGTCGCGATCGGGTCGAGGGCAGAGCAAGGCTCGTCCATCAGGATGACGTCGGGCTCGACCGCGATGGCCCGGGCGATGCACAGGCGCTGCTGTTGCCCGCCCGAAAGGCTCGTACCGGACTCGTCGAGACGATCTTTCACCTCCTCGAACAGGCCCGCTCGCTCGAGACTCGTCGTGACGATCTCGTCGAGCTCGGCCGGGGAAGCGGCCAAGCCATGGATCTTCGGACCGTAGGCCACGTTGTCATAGATCGACTTCGGAAACGGGTTCGGCTTCTGGAAGACCATGCCGATCCGCGCACGCAGCTGGACCGGATCGACGGCCGCGCGGTAGATGTCTTCGCCATCGAGGGTGACCTTCCCTTCGACCCTGCAGATGTCGATGACATCGTTCATCCGGTTGAGGCAGCGCAGGAAGGTCGATTTCCCGCATCCCGACGGCCCGATCAGCGAGGTCACCTGATTCTCGTGAATCTCGAGATTCACGGAGAAGAGCGCCTGCTTCTCCCCGTAGTAGACGTTCAGGTCTCGGGTCGTGATCTTCGTCAAGTAGATCGGGCTCCGCGAGGTGTCGGGGGTGATGTCTTCCATCGGAAACCTACCAGCGTCGCTCGAACCGGTTGCGGAGCAGGACCGCTACGAGGTTCATCGCGACGAGGAAAGCTAGCAAGACGAGGATTGCGGCCGATGTCTTGGCCAGGAAGGCGCGTTCCGGAGCGTCTGCCCACAGGAAGATCTGGACCGGTAGCACCGTGGCCGGGCTGGTCGGCCCGGAGGGCACGTCCACGATGAAGGCCACCATCCCGATCATCAAGAGCGGCGCCGTCTCGCCGAGCGCACGGGCCATGCCGATGATGGTGCCGGTCAGGATGCCTGGAAGGGCGAGCGGCAGCACGTGGTGGCTGACGACCTGGAGCGACGACGCGCCGATCCCGAGCGCGGCCTCGCGAACCGAGGGAGGCACGGCCCGGATCGCCGAGCGGGAGGTGATGATCACCGTGGGGAGGGTCATCAATGCGAGCACCGTTCCGCCCACGAGGGGCGCCGACCGGGGCATGCCGAAGAAATTCAAGAGCACGGCGAGACCTAGCAAGCCGAACACGATGGACGGCACCGCGGCGAGGTTGTTGATGTTGACCTCGATGAAATCCGTGAGCCGGTTCTTGGGCGCGAATTCCTCCATGTAGATCGCGGCCGCCACTCCGGTCGGAAACGAGAGCAGCAGGGTGATGAGCAGCGTCCACAACGAGCCGACGAGTGCACCGCGAATTCCCGCGAGCTCTGGCTCTCGGCTGTCTCCGGAGATGAAGAAGCGCCGGGAGATGCGGCTCTCGATTCGGCCCTCGGCCTCCAGAACGCGAAGCCAGCTGATTTGCGCGTCCGAGAGGCGGCGATCCGCCTCCCGTGTGGAGACGTCGACTCCGCCTTTGAAGAAGAGATCGGCATCGTCGGATAGAGGCAAGAAGAAGAGCCGGGTCGTCCCCACGAGACCTGGCTCGGCAAGGACCCGCTCGCGCAACTCGAATGCAGCGCCGCTACTCACGAGGGCCGAAAGGGCACGGCGTTCACGACGCCCGGTGACTTGATCGAACTTTGCTCGCAAGGCCAGCTTCACCAGGCGGCCGTAGTCACCGCGGCCGAGCACCTCGAGATCCCCGCTCCCTCGAGGATCGAGCAGATCGGCGTCGAAGTGGATCTCGAGACGAACTTCGTGACTGGTGAAGGCAGGCAGCCCACGCCAGAGGATGCTGCCGAGCAGCGCAACCAACACCACGAGGGCCGCGCCCACCGCGCTCGCGCCGTACGATCGGAAGCGGCGCTCGGCCGCGTGACGTTTCGCCAGGTGGCGCGCCGCGGATTCATCCGTGGGAAGCAGGCGGTCAGTCATACTGCTCCCGGTAGCGCCGCACGACCGCCATCGCGATCACGTTCAGCACCAGCGTCACGAGGAAGAGCGTCAGACCGAGCGCAAATGCCGCCAGGGTCTTGGCCGAGTCGAACTCCTGGTCGCCAACGAGCAGCGTGACGACCTGGACGGTCACCGTGGTCACCGCCTCGAACGGGTTTGCCGTGAGATTCGCGGCGAGGCCCGCGGCCATCACCACGATCATCGTCTCACCGATCGCTCGGGAGACCGCCAGCAGGATCGCGCTGACGATTCCGGGCAGAGCCGCCGGAAGGACCACCTGCCGGATCGTCTCGGAGGGAGTCGCGCCGAGGCCCAGGGAGGCCTCGCGAAGGCTCTGGGGCACCGCGTTGATCACGTCGTCGGATAGCGAGGACACGAAGGGAATGATCATCACGCCCATCACCAGGCCAGCGGCCAGGGCGCTCTCGGAACTCACGTCCCAGCCCATTCGCTCGCCGAAGGCCCGGATCACCGGCCCCACCGAGAGGGCCGCGAAGAAGCCGTAGACCACGGTCGGGATGCCCGCGAGGATTTCCAGCAACGGTTTCACCACCGCACGGGCCCGGGCCGACGCGTAATCCGACAGGTAGATCGCAGAGAGCAGACCAACCGGAACGGCGACGGCCATGGCGATCGCGGTGATGAGCAGGGTTCCGGCAAACACGGGAATGGCGCCGAAGGATCCGGAGGAGCCGACCTGGTCGGTACGAATCGCGGTCTGCGGGCTCCACTCGAGCCCGAACAGGAACTCGTTCAAGGGTACGAGACCGAAGAAGCGAGACGCCTCGAAAATCAGGGAGAGGACGATTCCGATCGTAACCAGGATCGCGATGCCGGAGCTGGCGGCCAACAGGCCTCGGACGGCTCGCTCCACCCCGTTGCGTGCCCGAAGCTGGGGATGGATCCGGCGTCGAGCCCACAACAAGCCGCCTGACGCGACGGAGAGCACCACGGCCGCCAGGCCCTGCCGCCCTTCACTCCGCACCTGGGCAACCCGCTCCGCTGCCGCACGCAGCTCCGGAGTCGACTGGCGGCTCACCACCTCGCCGGCGGCCAGCGCCTCTGCGTCATGGACGAAGAGCTCCACCCTCTCGGTAGAGAGCTCCGTCACGGCCGGCCCGGCGTGCGCCAACACCTGCCAGCGTGCGAGAGAAGGCTCGACAGCGACCCACACGAGCACCAGGAGCAGACCGGGGAGCCCAGCCCACAACGCGACCCAATGACCATAGTAGGCTGGCCGCGAGTGCAGGCTGCGAACGTCACCCGATACGACCGCGACGGCACGGCGCCGCCCTAACACGAAGGCAGCAACCATCAGGGCGGCCAGGCTACAGAACAGGGAGAGGATCATATCGGCCCGTCGGAAACCCCGGCTAGTTCGAGCTCAGCAGCGAAAGACCGCCGGCAGAATTCCGGACCAGACTGCGCTCGGCCGCCGGAAGCGGGATCAGGCCCTTGTCCGCCAGGTAGCCCTCATCGCCCGCAGCGCGCTCGCTCGTGAACTCGGCGACGTACTCCTGGATGCCGGGCACCACCCCGACATGAGCCTTCTTCACGTAGAAGAAGAGCGAACGGGAAACCCCGTACTCGCCGGAGGCGATGTTCTCGAAGGTCGGCTCGACTCCACCGACCCGGCTGCCCTGGATCTTGTCGGCATTCTGGTCGAGGAAGGAAAACCCGAAGACACCCAGGGCATTCGGGTTGGCCTCGAGCTTCTGGACGATCAGGTTGTCGTTCTCGCCGGCTTCGATGTAGGCGCCGTCTTCCCTAATGGTATGCGCTACCGCCTTGAAGGCTTGCTTGTCCGTAGCCTTGAGCTCCGACAGCATCGGGATCTGCTTGGCACCACCCTCCATGGCCAACTCGACGAACGCGTCCCGGGTACCCGACGTGGGCGGGGGCCCCAGCACTTCGATCTTCACTCCTGGAAGGGAGGCATCGAGATCACTCCACTTCCGATACGGATTGTCGACGAGCTTGCCGTCCACCGGAACCTGTTTGGCCAGGGCACGGTAGATCTGTTCCTTCGTCAGCGTGTAGCGAGGTGATGCCTTGGAGTTGGCGAGCACGATCCCATCGAAGCCGATCTTGACCTCGACGATCTCCGTCACCCCGTGATCGGCACACTTCGCGATTTCGGAGGCCTTGATGCGCCGCGAGGAGTTCGTGATGTCCGGAGTTCGTGTGCCCACTCCGGAGCAGAAGAGCTTGAGCCCACCGCCCGATCCAGTGCTCTCGACCACGGGTGTCTTGAAGGAGGTGGTCTTGCCGAATTGTTCAGCGACGGCCGTCGAAAACGGGAAGACCGTCGACGATCCGACGATCCGGAGCTGGTCGCGGGCCTCGGCGGCCCCTGCGCTGAGGAGGAGTACAGCAGTCGCGAGAGGCAGAAGTGCAATGCGAAATTTCATCTGGATTCCTCCGTCGTCAGAATTTCACGACGATGTCGGTTTGGATTCGCAGTCGATCCGCGTTTCGGACCGAACGGGCGAATTCAGGAAGGCCGCTGCGGAGCTCGTTGCTCTGGAACAGGGTGATGTTCAGGTCGGTACCCGGCAGGATCTGCCGCGAGCCATAGACCGTGAAGCCCTTGCGATTCGTGAGCCCGTCGAAGAGGTCGCTGTCGGTGAATCGGGCCGGAAAGAAGTTCGCCTCGACGGCGTAGTAGCCGAAGCCGAGCTTCACATACTTCTTCTTGTCGCCGACCTCGACCCCCACACCCCAGCCTGTGTCCTCGTCCGAATCGATCGCGCTCGAGACCTGTCCTGCATCCAGGTTTCGGGCGTAGTGGCCGAACATCAGCATGGGCCAGTCTTCGACGCCGTCGTAGCGAAGGTACCCGGCGAGCTCGAACACCCGGTAGTCATCATCCGTGACTGCGCCAAGCAGCGAATTGCGATTGAAGAAGGCGGGATCCAGGGAGGCGAAGCTGTAGAAGCTGCCTCGCATGCCTACGTCCAGCATTTCGCTCACCGCGATGTCTGCACCGCCCTGGATGCCGGTCACGTGAGGATCCTTCGACTGGCTGTTCTCGTCCATGATGAAGTAGCCAGCGTTCAGGTAGGTCCGAACGTTCTCGGAGAGCCGATGACCCAACATCAAGGCCGCGCCTTCGGGGTTGATGTCGTGATCCCACAACATGTAGTCCTTGC
>JAFDCZ010000004.1 GCA_019312665.1 Deltaproteobacteria bacterium
GTCGTGAAGCGGTCCCATTGGTCGAATCCATTCACCCGGGGTGTCGTTCGAGGCGCCGGGTACGTCCCGAACGATACAGGGGAGGTGACACTCGGGGCCTGCCTCGAGCGGCTTCGGGCCGGGCGCATCGTGCTCCTTTTTCCCGAGGGCACCCGCGCGCCTCGCGGAGGGCTCGGCCCCTTTCAACGTGGCGCCGCTCATGTGGCGCTGACTGCAGGAATTCCAGCGCTTCCGGTCACGATCACATGCTGTCCGCCGGGCCTGATGCGCGGACAGCCCTGGTACGATGTGCCCGAGAGTCCCATGCAATTCACACTCGACGTAGGTGAGTCCATTCCGACTTTGGCCGAGGATGAGGGCCGTGGGCGCGCGTCACGTCGCCTGACCGCGGCCTACCGCGAGCATTTTGCGAAAGGATTGGGCCTTGCCGATGGCTGATGTCTCGAGCATGAGCCCCACCGACGTGCTTGCCTTGCTGAAGCGGATCATGGTGCGTGAGTTCGACCTCACCGAAGATGCGATCCAGCTGAGCTCTGGCTTCGAGGAACTCGACATGGACAGCATCGATGCCGTGGATCTCGCGGTCTCGGTGGAGGAGGAGATCGGTTTCCAGTTCAACACGGATGATCTGGCGGAGCTGCGAACGATCCAGAACGTGGTCGACCTGATCTGCGGCACACGTCGATCGGCGGCGCAGGCGACCGAGTAGATGGCGAAGAGTGCCGGGCAATGGAGTCGCATCCAAGAGCGCGGGTCCATGTGGGGCCTTCGGCTTACAGTCGCGAGCGTTCGAACCTTCGGCCGTTTCCTCAGCCTGCCTCTGGTCCTGGGCGTCGTCAGCTATTTCTTTGTGACCGATACGAAAGGCCGCGCCGCATCCCGGGCCTACCTGGAACGCGTGCACGCCAACACGTTTCCGGAGCCGGCTTGGAAGCCAGGGCTCTGGCAAAGCTTTCTCCACTACCGGGAGTTCGCTCTTTCGATCGCGGACCGGGTCGCCATGTGGGGCGGGCGCATGGATACGTTCCAGTTCCAATTCCGCGGTCGCGAGCACTTCAAGCCGTTCCTCGAAGAGGGGAGAGGGATGATCGTGTTGGGCGCCCATCTCGGGAGCTTCGATTCGATGCGCGCTCTTGGGGCCAAGGATGGCGTACCCGTGAATGTGGTGATGTACACGCGCCACGCACCGAAGATCAACGAGATTTTTCGAGAGATCTCGCCCGATGCGGAGGTGCGCGTGATCAGTGCCGAGCCCGGATCGGCGCGGGCGACGTTCGAGATCAAGGCCTGTATCGAGCGGGGCGAGTTGGTGGCGATCCTTGCCGATCGCAACCCCCCGAAACCCTCGCGCTCGTCCGATTCGTCCCGACAACCCTCGAGAGTGTGTCATGTCGATTTCCTGGGCGGGCGGGCGGCGCTTCCCGAAGCTCCGTTTCAGCTTCCTGTGATTCTGGGCTGCCCTGCAGTGGTGATCGTGGGGCTGAGGAGTGGATCCGGACGATACGAGATTCATGCTGAGCCACTGGCTGCCGGCGGGGAGCGGGTCACGGGCGCGGCCCGTGCCAAGCGTGCCGGAGAACTGGCAGAACGTTATGCCCAGTGTCTGGAACGTTACTGCGTGTTGGCTCCGCGCCAGTGGTTCAACTTCTACGATTTCTGGGCAGAGGGCGATCAACGATGAAGCGGGTCGTCGTCACAGGCATGGGCGGCCTGTGTTCGCTCGGCTCGGATTGGAAGACAGTGCGCGATGCACTGTTGGCGGGTCGAAATGGAACGAAGGTGATGCCCGGTTGGGAACACATGGCAGGGCTCAAGACCTGCCTGGGCGCACCGGTTCCGGATTTCGAACTCCCGGAGAGTTGGCCGCGCAAGAAGGCGCGCAGCATGGGACGGGATTCAGCGATGGCCGTGCGTGCCACGGAGATTGCGCTCGAAGGCGCGGGCCTGCTCGGTAGCCCGGAGCTCAGCGATGGAACGACCGGTGTGTCCTACGGTTCGACGGCAGGCAGCCCCGGTGCACTCGATACCTGGGCCGAGAGCTTCTACCAGAAGAACAGCCTGAGCGGCATCGGTGCCAACCAATATGTCCGCTTCATGAGCCATACCTGTGCCGCCAACCTGGCCCAGTTCTTTCAGCTGCGCGGTCGGGTCATCCCGACCTGTTCGGCGTGCACCTCGGGCAGTCAAGGGATCGGCTACGGCTACGAGGCCATCAAGTACGGCCACCACGACATCATGGTCGCTGGCGGCGCCGAAGAGCTCGGTCTCATGGATGTCGCGGTATTCGACATCTTGTTCGCGGCCTCGACGCGCAACGATCAGCCCGACCAGACGCCGCGACCCTTCGATGTGGCGCGGGACGGGCTCGTCTGCTCCGAGGGCGCAGCGACGTTCATTCTCGAGGAGCGGGAACATGCGCTGGCGCGAGGCGCCACGATTCATGCCGAGGTCCTGGGCTTCGCGACCAATTGCGACGGCCGGCACATCACCAACCCGGACGCGGGTGGCATGGAGAAGGTGATGCGTCTCGGCCTGGAGAGTGCGGCGCTCGCTCCGGAGGCCATCGGCTACGTGAACGCCCACGGAACGGCCACGGAGGTGGGTGACATTGCCGAGAGCCAGGCCACCGCGGAGGTCTTCGGCAAGGGCGTCCCCGTGAGTTCCTTGAAAGGATTTCTAGGCCACGCGCTCGGCGCTTGCGGCTCTCTCGAGGCATGGCTCTCCATCGAGATGATGCGCGACGGCTGGTTCGCACCCAACCGCGGACTGGAGGAAGTCGACCCACGCTGCGCGGAGCTGGATTACATCCGCGACGAACCGAGAAAGCTCGAAACCCAGATCCTGATGAGCAACAACTTCGCCTTCGGCGGCATCAATACGTCATTGATCTTCGGGCGAGATGTCTGAGATGGGAGCCGTTCGCGTTTGCGCGCTGCTGCCGACCTTCGACAATCCCCGCACGATCGGGCGGGTGGTGGGCGAAGTACGAAAGCATCTGGATGACGTGATCGTCGTCGACGATGGCAGCGGTGAGGAGGGACGCGCAGTGGTCGCGGGCCTCGCTCGGGATGGACTCGCACGTGTGGTTCGGCGTGAGACCAACGGAGGGAAAGGCGCGGCGGTGAAGACGGGTTTTTTCTCCGCACGCGAGCAGGGCTTCAGCCACGCCCTTCAGATCGATGCCGACGGCCAGCATTGCACGGACGATCTGCCTCGATTCATTGCGGCCGCAGTCGACCGGCCCGAAGCATTGATTCTCGGAGTCCCTGTCTTCGACGAGACGCAGCCCTTCGGGCGGGCCGTGGGCCGAAAGATCAGCCAGTTCTGGGTGAACTTCGAGACCGGCGGGCAGGTGATCGACGATCCGCAATGTGGTTTTCGCGTCTATCCTTTGGAGGAGGCATTGGCGGCGGGGGCCCGCGGCGATCGCATGCAATTCGACCAGGAACTGCCCGTCCGCATGATCTGGCGGGGAGTCCCCGTGGTGAATCTCCCGACCCGGGTTCGCTACCTGGCTCCAGAAGAAGGCGGGGTTTCCCATTTCCAGATGTTTCGGGACAACCTGCGAATTTCGGCCATGCACACCGGGCTGGTCTTCGAGAAGCTGATGCGGTTCGCGCGGGTTGGTACGTGAAGTGGCTTCGAGTCGTCTTCGCGGTGGGCTACCCGTTCCTGGTCTTCGCGGGGCTCCAGGTTCTCGAGGCGCGCTGGGTTGCCCTGGGTGTGGCCACCCTGTTTCTGTTGCGGTGGGTGACAGGCTGGCGTTCGCCTTCTCGGAAGGATGCGCTCAGGGTGCTGGCGCCCGTGGCTCTGGTGGCCCTGGTGTTGGGGGTCACCATCGCACTGAACGACGAACATGCGCTCTTGTTCGTGCCGGTCGCCGTGAATGCCGCACTTCTGGTCGCGTTCGGACGAACGCTCTGGAAAGGGCCGCCACTGGTCGAGACATTCGCCAGGATGCAGGTGCCGGATCTTCCCGCCGACGAGGTGCGCTACTGCCGAAGTGTCACGATCGTCTGGTGCACCTTCTTCCTGGCAAACGGTTTCGTCTGCGGGTGGCTTGCGCTTTACGCATCGACCTGGGCGTGGACCGTCTACACTGGTTTCGTCTCCTACATCCTGATTGGCCTGCTCTTTGCGGTCGAGTTCCTCGTTCGGTCATGGCGTTTCGGTCGTTATGCCGGTACGCCATTGGAGCCTCTTTTCCGTCGCGTGTTTCGGCCGCCTCCCGATGAGGAGCCCAGTCCCGGTGCGTAGCGGGTTCTTCGTCTGGGCCCTCCTGGGCTGGGCGTTCGCCGCGAACGCAGAAGACGCCCCAGGGGTATCGGAGCGCAAGCCCCTTCCAACGCTCGAAGGAGTGATGGCCGATCTGGCCGCGAGCCCCGGGTTGCAGGCCCGCTTCATCGAGCAGCGAGAGGCGCCCCTGCTCGAAGAGCCGGTGGAAACCCGCGGCCGAATGGCTCTGGACCCACCGGACCGTTTCTCCCGAATCACGGAGACGCCGGTGCGGACCCGGCTGGTGCTCGACGCGGGCGAGCTTCGTTTCGAACACGAGTACGAGGCATCCGAAGATCCAATGCTTGCTGAGCTGGGGCGTCGCTTTGCAGAGGAGCTTCTACTCCTCCTGTCTGGCGATCTGTCTGCGATCCAAGACCGATACGAAATCGACTTCAGCTCCGAGGGTTGTATCTGGCAGCTGAGCCTGGTCCCGCGCAGCGCCCAGGCGCGTCGCTATGTCGAGCAATTGGTCCTGCGCGGCGACGGTGAGGTGATCCGCTCGCTGGAGTTGCAAGAGGCGGACGGCGGAGGCGCGATCTCCCGGTTTTCGGAGGTCAGGGCGGATCGCCAGCTTACACCGGAAGAGCTTTCCCTCTTCTTTGGTCGCGCCCCTCGGCCTTGACGATTCGAATCGTTCTGGCCGCCGCGGCCGCTGGGATGCTTGCGTTTGCTGCGAGCCAACTCAGCCTTCGGACGGACGTCACCCACTTTCTCCCAGAGCAGGCTGCGAGTGAAGCGGGCATCTTGACGAAGGCGTTGGCGGAAGCAGAACTCACGCGCGGAATGGTGCTGAGTATCGCCGCCAACGATCCTGTTCGAGCGCACGCCGCGGCCCGCGAGCTTGCGGCGGTGCTGCTTGCGCATCCGGAAGTGGCTTGGGCTCGGACGGGTCCCGCCCGTGAGCTGGCCGACGATCTCTACGAGCTCTACTTCCCGGCTCGTCTCGGTTTCCTGTCGGAAGATCCGGAGCACGAGCTCACGGCGCTTACATCCGTTCAACAGCTCGGAGAGCAAGCCCGCCAGCTGCGCGCGCGACTCGCCCTGCCGGGTGCATCTGCCTTCGCGGGCCTGGCGTCGCGCGACCCGCTCGGCGCATTCGAGCGCATCATCGCGCGAGTACGCACCACATCCCCCGGCCTTCGGATCGAAGCGGACCAATTCGTCTCGCTCGATGGGCAGCATGCGTTGGTGTTGGTGCAGACACGTCCGCCGGCATTCGATACGTCTCGTCAGGCTCCATTGTTGGCATCGATCGATTCCGCGTTCGAGCGCTTGCGGGAGCAACAACTGGACGACGGCCTCCGACTCGAAGCCAGCGGCATCAATCGCTTTGCGGTTCGCATCGAACAGAAAATCCGCAGCGATACGCTGCGGATCGTCGTCGTCTCCCTGGGCGGGTTGGCCGTGTTGTTCATGGTCTTCTTCCGCTCACCAGCGATGTTCGGCCTGGCGATTCTCCCGCCGCTGATGGGTATCCTCGCGGCCATCTGCCTCGGCATCCTCGTGCAAGGGGATCTCGACGTCCTCACCCTGGCCTTCGGAGCGAGCCTCACCGGGGTGGCGATCGACTACGCCATCCATCTCGTCAACCACCATGCCTTCGCGGCCGACGGAACCAGCGCCACCGAGACCGCTCGGCGCCTCCGCCCTACGCTTGGCCTCGGCGCGCTGACGACCATGGCAAGCTTTGCGGGCCTCGCACTCACGGATTTCCCGGGCTTCCGAGAGATGGGGCTCTTCTCGGTCGTCGGCATTGCCGTTGCGCTGGTCGTCACGCTATGGGGCGTACCCGCACTGCTCCATCGGGAATGGAAGGTGTCGGCGCCTGCCGAGCGCGCCGCGCGCGGGCTGACACGGGGAGCCGAGGCCCTGGGCCGACACCGCCCCGTGTTGATCGCCGCGCTCGGCCTTTGCCTGGTAGTGGCGGCCGTAGGGCTTCCCCGTCTGCGCTGGAGCAATGACCTGCGTGGTCTTTCCCAGCTGGATCCAGAGTTGCTCGCCGAAGACGAACGCGTGCGCGGGCGGCTTTCCCAATTCGATACGAGCCGGCTCGTGGTGCTGCGCGCACCCGATGAGAACACGGCCCTGGCTCGGAACCACGAGCTTTCCGCCCGGCTCGAGCAGGCGCGCATTCGCGGTGCCCTCGAGGGCACGCGCTCCCTGGATGCACTCCTCTGGCCGGCGGATCTCCAGCGCCGCAATCAAGCAGGCTTGCGACGGGATTCCGGTTTGATCGACAGGGTTCGCCAGGCCTTCAAGGCAGAGGGCTTTCGCGAGGATGCGTTCGATCCGTTCTTCGCGGATCTCCAGCAGGATCCTCCACAGCCTCTCTCTCTTGCCGCGTTACGAGCCTCTTCCCTGGCGCCTCTGGTCGATTCCCTGGTCATCGAGGCGGGAGACGAGTTCGTGCTCGTCACGTATCTGCGTGGTGTTCGCTCGGAGGAGGAGATCGCCCAGGCGATCGCCGGCATCCCCGGCGCAAGTCTGTTCGACCATACGGCGCTCATCGATGGGTTGTTCGGCGAGTTCCGCGCCACGACCTTGCGCCAGATGGCGGTCGGCAGCGTGCTGGTCGTCCTGGTGCTGGCGTTCCGCTACCGGCGCTGGCGCCCCACGCTGGCTGCCTTCCTGCCGTCGGTCATGGCGGCGCTTCTCCTGCTTGGGCTGCTTGGCCTGCATGGCACGCCGGCCAATCTGCTGCATGCGGTGAGCCTCTTGCTGGTGATGGGAATGGGGGTCGACTACGGGATCTTCATGGTCGATGCCGCCGAGGATCCGGTCAGCCTGGGCGCGACGCTGCTGAGCCTGTTGCTCTCTTGCCTCACCACGGTGTTCGTCTTCGGAGCCCTGGCGCTTTCTTCCCACCCCGCACTTCGGGCGATCGGGGTCACGACGGGTCTGGGTGTCGCTCTCTCATTCCTGCTGGCGCCAACGGCCTGGGCCCTGCTTGCCGCGCCAGTAGCAGCAGCCGGCGCCGGTGGAAGCGAGGCCTCTTCGTAGGTCTCGACGATTCTTCCCACCTGCTTCGAAAGTCCTGTCGTTCGATGCTGCTGCGCCCAGCGCTACCGCTATCGTGAGAAACATGCCGACTGACATCGAGATCGCCCGAGCCGCACACCCTCGTCCGATCGCGGAGGTAGCGGAAGATCTGGGGCTTCGTGCCTCGCAGATCAGAATGTATGGCGACGACATCGCCAAGCTCGATCCGACGGTGCTTGGCGAGCCGCGCCGTCGCTCCGGTGCGGGACGTCTGATCCTGGTCTCCGCCATCACGCCCACTCCGGCGGGCGAGGGAAAGACGACCACCAGCATCGGGCTGGCTCAGGGCCTGGCCCGGCTTGGCGAGTCCACCTGCCTGGCCCTGCGTGAACCTTCGCTCGGGCCTTCACTCGGTATGAAGGGCGGCGCCACCGGCGGCGGGCTCAGTCAGGTCCTGCCGATGGATCGCATCAATCTCCATTTTACCGGCGACTTCCATGCCATCACGACCGCTCACAACCTGTTGGCGGCGCTGCTCGACAACCATCTCTACTTCGGCAACGAGCTGCGGATCGATCCGCGCCGGATCCTGTGGCGCCGCGTGATGGACATGAACGATCGCGCGTTGCGCGGCATGATCGTGGGCCTCGGTGGCAGCAAGCAAGGCGTGCCGCGGGAAACGGGCTTCGACATCACGGCCGCGTCCGAGGTGATGGCGGTGCTCTGTCTGGCCGAGAACGAGGCGGATCTTCGCGAGCGGCTCGATCGCATCTTGATCGGCTTCACCTACGATGGCGAACCGGTCACTGCAGGGAAGCTCTCGGGCTCGAGCGCCATGCTCGCCCTGTTGCGCGATGCCTTGTGGCCGAACCTGGTGCAGACCCTCGAAGGCACGCCCGCTCTGGTCCACGGTGGTCCGTTCGCGAACATCGCTCACGGCTGCAATAGCGTGATCGCCACGCGCATGGCGCTTCACCTCGCGGATTGGGCGATCACCGAGGCGGGCTTCGGCTTCGACCTTGGCGCCGAGAAGTTCTTCGACATCAAGAGCCGGGTCGCCGGGCTGGAGACCGCCGCTGTGGTGCTGGTCGCCACCCTTCGTGCACTCAAGATGCATGGCGGAGTGCCCCGCAAGGCGCTGGCGGCGACCGATGCCGACGCGGTGCGGCGCGGGCTGCCGAACCTGGACAAGCACCTGGAGAACATCCGCCAGTTCAGTGCGGTGGCCGTGGTCGCGTTGAATCGCTTCGCCAGCGACGACGAGTCGGAGATCGCCGTGGTGCGCGAGCGCTGCGAGGCGCTCGGCGTGCCATTCGCGGTTTCGGACCATCACGGCCAGGGAGGGGCGGGCGCTGAGGAGCTGGCTCGGGCGGTGCTGGCCCATGCGGATCCTGAGCCGCGGTTTACTCCGCTCTACGAAACCGGAGCTCCCATCCCTGAAAAGATCCTGGCCGTGGCCCAGAAGATGTATGGCGCCACGGGCATCGAGCTGACCCGCCAGGCCCGCCGCGAGATCCGGGATCTCGAGCGGCTGGGCTACGCGGACCTGCCGGTCTGCATTGCCAAGACCCCCGGCTCCCTCTCCGACGACCCCAAGCTCCGCGGCCGGCCGGACGGTTTCGAGGTGACCGTGCGCTCCGTGCAGGTGAATGCTGGCGCTGGTTTCCTGGTGGTGCTCACCGGCGACATCCTGCGGATGCCGGGCTTGCCGAGGCATCCGCTCGCTGAACGCATTGATCTGGTAGATGGCGAAATCACTGGCTTGGAGTAGCTGCGATCTAGAGGGCTTTCGAAGGGTTGAAAATCACCCAGAAGCGTTCTGGACAGATTTAGGTACCCTCGGCCGTCGAGCGGTCGTTGACTGATCCAGGCGGCGAACCCCCGAGGGGGCTCCTCCCCCAACGGCTCCGCTCCATGGTCCAGCAGACGGGATCGGCCCGATCGGCGAGCCGTCGGACACGAACGGGCCTTCTCGAAAGGGCGCAACATGGCACGATCCAAACGAATGTCAGTGCAGAAGCGTCTTCGCGAGAAGAAGAAGGCGGAGGCCGCCGCGCTCAAGCGCGAGATGCGAGCCCAGCAGCGTTCGGCACCCCCGGTGGAAGACGAAGAGCCTCGCTCCGATATCGCCGACCGCGAGGCGCTCGAAGGCTACGGCGTGATCGTCGAGCCGGAAGAAGATGCGGCGGACGCCTGACCTCCGGGTAGGCGAACCCGTTCCGGGGTCAAACTCCCAGCGGGCATTTTAATCCGAAACATTTTCTGGCCCGGGTGAGTCATATTCTTCCCGTCCCGGCTGTCGAAGACACGTTCGGGGGAGTCGTGGGGGGCTCGGTCACGGGCCACGTCCATGCTCTCGCAGCGGGTGAGGCGGCAGGGGATGTTTTTCGTCCACCCCATTCGGCCACGCTGGGAGACCACCATGCCGCACCCCCACAACCCGTTCGTCACGAATTTCGTCCGCCCTGATCCGCTCTTTCGTTTCCACTGGATCGCTTTCCTCCAGGGCTTTCGCCGCGAAGACACGTCCATGCCGCCTAACATCCGAGATGCTGGCGCTGGTGCTGAGGCCATCGAAGCACTCGGAACCCTGGGCGGGCGCTACGAAACGTTGTTCCTGATCCGCTCTTCCACGGACGAAGAGTACGAAAAGAATCTCAAGCTCATGGACAAGAACCTGAGCTCGAATTCGCCGGAACTGGTCGAGGACGTGCTCGAGTTCCATCCGATCGATGTGTCGCGCCTCGAGCGAGGGAACACAGCGGTGATCCTCACGAGGCTCATGTGGAACGACCTGGACGCGATCTACCGCCTCCATCTGCACCCCGGCTTCACGACGCTCGAGCAGGAGCTGCTCCGCGAGACTCGGCCCTACATTTCCAAGGGCTATCGCGGCAAGATGATCTTGTCCCAGGAGATCGCCGATCAGTTCGCGCCCGAGTACGCGAATCGCGGCGACATCGAATACACCCAGCGAAGAGGAGCCTGGTATCAGTCGCTGGGCCGCGCAGACCAGAAGGGACGGCGTTGCCTGGTCGATCGTAGCGAGCTGTTGAGCGCCGCCTACATCCTGCATCTTCCGGAGGTCGAGTGCTTGAACGGAGCGAACCTGCTCCTCGCCTTCGGGATGGGTGCGACGCAGACCCTGGCGATCTGGCACCGTCTTCGCACCGATCTCATGCCCCTGCTCAACCACTGGGGATTCACGATGGTCGAGATGCGCGCGACTCCCGAGCCCGAGCACGGCTCGAATCTCGACTGGTTTGAGGACTGGGACATGAAGACGATCCTGCAGACCGACCTTCTGTAGCAGGTGGATTTCCGGATCGAAGGATCCTTCGGTCCCTGTCCCTTGCCACCATCGGGGGTGGTACTTCTCGTCGTCGATGCGAACGCATCGCATCGCGACGAGGAGGCTTCCCCCTTGTATCTGATCCACCGTTACGAACCCGGGCAATCCTGGCAGCGCAGCAAGATCCCCGAACTGGGTACTGCAATCGTTTCGACCGGGGCAGGCGCATCAGCCCTCCGGGATGGCCCGGATCCCCACGCGCCGGCGCGGGTCGTACCGTTCGATTTTCAAGGGCGACCGGCGGCCGCCTTGCTAGTGCGACCGGGCGGCGTGGATGTGGTCGTCGGCGGCCGCCAGCCCCTTTCGCTCAGCGTCCTCGAGGAGCGCAGTGAGATCCTGGTAGGGGACGCCACGCTTTATTTCACCGCGCGTCGTCCGCTCGAGGTTTCGTCCTACCACGGCGAGGCGGTATGTGGCGTATGCGGTGATCCGGTCGACGGCTGTCAGGTGATCGTCTGCACTGGCTGCGGTGCGATCGCGCACGAGGGCGCACTCGTCGAGGCCGATGAACGCGCATGCTTCACCCATCGCGGCGTCTGCCCCGGTTGCGAGTTGCCCCGAGAGGCTTTCTCGTGGTTGCCAGAGGAGACTGCCTCGTGCTCGATCTGATCCACGCTCGGCTCGAAGGTGCGTTTGGCAGGGAGCGGTTGCAGCGGGTGAATCGCGCGCAAGTGGTGGTGATCGGCGCCGGCCTGCTCGGCGGGCAACTCCTGCAGCACCTGGCGATGCTTCAGGTGCGCACCCTGATCGTCGATCCTGGAACGGTCGAGCCGGAGAACATCGGCAACCAGGGGCTTCCCGCCGATCGTGTCGGAGAACCCAAGGCAAGGGTTCGCGTTTCGCAGATGCGCGAGCTCAACCCCTCGTGTCCCGTGCGAGGCTTCGAGGTTCCGATCGAAGAACTCGGCCTGGGCGTCCTCGCGGATGCCGATCTGATCCTCACGGGCCTCGATGGCCGCGCCAGCAGGCTCACGGTTGCTCGCTACGCCCAGCAGTTGGGTGTGGATTGGATCGATGCAGCAGTGGATGGGAGCGGCGAACGGTTGCTGGGGACGATCAGTTGGTTCCGGCCCGGCGTCGAGGAACAGCCTTGCTACGGCTGTCGCCACGATGCCGAGTCGCTGGCCCGGATCACCCGGGAAGAAAGGCGTGCGCCCTGTGCGAGCTGGCGTGATCCTCGTCTGCCGGATACTCCGCCTACGCTGACCGCCTCGCCCTTCGGAGCGCTGGTTGCGGGTTGGCAGATGACCTGGGCGTTGCAGGCATTGCTTGGCGAAGAAGACCAGAACGTCGGCCACCAGCTCCAGATCGCAGCTTCCGGCAGGCCGCGCACGCGAACGGTTGCATTGCATCGGCGCGCCGATTGCCTGTTTCCGCATCAGACTCTCGGGCCGTTGCAGCGCCTCGACGGCGACGGCGTCGAGGAACTGCTGGTCCGGGCCAAGCGCGATCTTGGCACGGCTCCGAGCGCTCTGCTCTTTCCCGGGCGCTCGCTTGCCGTGGGTCTGGGTTGCTCGGTGTGCGGCGCGACGATGGACCTGGTGAAGCTGGCCGCTGAAGTCAGTGACGCGGAGGCGAGCTGCTCGTGTTCACCAGGCGCGGAACGCACGCCCGTCGTGCTCACCGATCGTATCGAGGGCGCGACGTTGGATCGCCTCCGTGGTCGCAGCTGGTCCGCGCTGGGGATTCCGGCGGAAGACCTGGTCAGCGCAGAGAGCGGTGAGCGCCGCATCCACTATCTGCTGCCGTCGCGGTCCGAGGGGGAGGCCCGATGAGTGACGACGTGATGCAGGTGTTCCGACGCAGGATGATGTCGGTGGAGTTGCAAGCAGTGCGCTCCGAGAGCGACATCCTTCGCCTGTCCCCCGATCCGACCAGCGGTAGCCCGCCTCGCGTTCTGCTCGGGATCTTCCGCGAGCTGCAGTACATGGAGCCCCGGCCCGATGGTGCTGTTCACGCGGTCCAACGCCCGCTGCCGTTCAGCCTTCAGCTGCCGGCCGACTACTGCAACTGCACTGACGGCTCGTTGCAGATGCGCGTCGCCCGCATCCTCACGCCAATTGCCCATCCAAATGTTGGCCCCGGAGGCATCGTCTGCCTGGGCCCCCGCTTTCGCCCTGCGACAAGGCTTGCTCCGTTGCTCGAGCACCTTCATCGGATTTGCAGCTCGAACCTTTTTGCAGCTGAAAGTCCTTTGAATCCCTACGCCGCAGAGCTTTATCGCCGTCATGCTGAGGCGATCAAGGGGCTGCACTCCGCGCCTCTTTGGAAGCGGCCCGTGGTCGACCGGGTGCGGATCGTGTCCGCCGAAGGCGAACGTCGAGGGGAACGATGACCCAGATCGAGTTCGAATCGCAGCTGGTGGTGGCGCGCGAGTTCCCCTTGCCCCTCTCGGATGCATCGTCGCTCGCGCGCCAGCCCGTCTGCGCAGCAGCGGTGAAGCTGGCGTTGGACGCGGACGGCAGGCTGGAGCTGCGAGCAGAAATCCTGCGGCGCGGAGGCAGGGACGCGGCGAAGCTCGCTCGGGATGCCCTCGACGTTGGACGGGCCTGGCTGGCGGATGCGGCCAAGCACCCAGGGGCGCATCCTGGACCGGACGAAGTCGAAGGAGCTCTCGAGGAGCTGCCGCGTGCGTGGGCATGGGGGCCGGCTCCGGAGGGAGGCTTCCATGTCCACGCCACCGGGTTCGGCGTGACGGCTCGCGTTGCCGTGCACCTGTGTCCCGGAGGCGCGCACGTTGTCGTGTGCAGCAGTCTGCCCGCCGAAGATATCGGCAAGAGCTCGGCGCTCGCCGACTTCGCCCTGCGTGCGAACCGTCGCCTGCGTCTCGCCCGCATCAGTATCGACTCGGAGTCGGCAGGGTCCACTGGCGTCAGCTGGGATGCGTTCATCGTCTCGGACGCTCTCGACTCCGACCTATGCGAAACGGTGGAAGCCGTTCTTGGCGCTCACGCAGCAACCCAGCGCTCGCTTCGCGCACTTTGCGAGGCACCGGTCGCGGCTGCCTATCTGGCGATGCATCGATGACCCGGTCGGGATCCTCCCGGCCGAGCTCAAGGAGAACCAACATGCACACAGCAACTGAAACGTCCGATCTCATGAATCTTACGCTTTGCGATTGGGAAGGCTCCCGCAAGGCCCACCTCGAGAAAGTGCCGCGCAGCGCGACCGTGGGGCAGGTCGTCAGCGAGGCGGTCAACCATCTCGGATTGCCGCCGCAGCATCTGTACCAGGCGGTCCTGCGGGGTCGCGAGCTCGACCCGGCCTCGGTGCTCGACGATCTCGGCGTCGACCACGACGCCGAGATCGATCTCGTCCCCGAAGTCAGCGCCGGATGCGAGGTGGTCGCCAGGTGAGCTGGCGTTTCGGTATCGAGGTGCGGCGTGAGAGCGGCGCAATGGTGGGTGTCGCAGATGCGAGCGCGGGCCATTGCGTCGAGGACGCGCTGTTCCAGAGTGGCCGGTGCGGGGAACTCGCCAATGACGGGCTGCTCCCCGAACCGGTCCTCGAACCGCTCTGGCAAGCCGATCACCCGATCGTGACCGGGCTCTCGGTCGCCTTCGAGGGGCATCCGCCGCGGCACTACGGGCGGGATGTGTTCGTGTCTCAAGCTCGAGAGCTGACCCGTCGTCTACGGGCCGATGCGAAGCTCGATGCCTCGGATGCGTTGATCTGGAACGTGGTGGCTCGAAAGAAGGAGGCCCTCACCAGCGGCTCCATTCGCACGACCCGCGAAGCGTTTCCCCTCGAGCTCGCGTCGCTCCCTCATGTCAGCGTCGGGAGCTACGAGGTACGGATCGACGCCGCAGCGCTTCGCCATCTGGACGAGCGCGTGCGCGGAGCCGGCCAGATGGAACGTGCCGAGCTGTTGCTCGGGCGGCTGCGTCACGACGCGGAGCGCAAGGCGTTCGAGCTGAAGATCCAGGATGTCGTGCCGCTGGCGCCGGGTCGTGGAGGAAACTCGAGCATCCATTTTTCGTTCGACCCGCACGCCTTCGTGGCGGCGAGGCGTGCGGCCCATCAGCGCAGCGACGGCCTGTTGCCCTGCGGTTGGCATCACAACCACAACCCTTGCGATGACTGCTTCGCCAAGCCGCAGTGCCCGGCCGATTGGGTCTTCTTCTCGGACGACGATCAGGGTGTGCACGCGAGCCTTTTCCCGCGCCCTCATATGGTGGCCCTGGTCGGCGGCAAGGTCGGATCGCTTCCGGCCAGCCGGCCAGGCTTTCGTCTGTTCGGCTGGAGTCGGGCCGAGGTGCGGGAGCGCTCGTTCCGGGTCGTCGGCTCGGGCGCAGAGCATTGGGACGCAAACCACGGTGCCTTCGTTGCACCGGCTATCGAAGGGGAGGGCGAATCGTGCCCGACGAACTGATCCAGTTGATTCAGGGTGACGTGCTCGAGCCGGAGTTGGAAGAGCAGGCGCTCGAGAAGGCCATCGCCGACCCGAAGGCGCTCCGGCTGGTGAGCCGTCGATTGCTGGAGGATCGTCGCGACCTGCGGTTGAAGCTGGCGAAAGCGAGGGTGGCGATGAGGCGCGCCCAGGCCATGCAGACCAGGTCCGAAGAACGCATGCAGGAGCTGCTGCAGCCGCCGCTCCAGCCGGCCATGGTGCTTCGCCGGTTCCCGAGCGGCCGGCTGGACGTAGCGGGCCATGCGGGCCGCCAGATCGTCGTTTCGCATCCGGATCTCGACGCCGCGACCCTCCGCATCGGCGACGAGATATGGCTCGATCCCGGCTCGGGCGTCGCCGTTGCTCGAGCGGAGGCCGGCCCGAACCTGGGTCGCGTGGCGAATGTGGCCGAGGTGCTTGGCGACACTGTTGTCGTCCGCACCGAGGGTGACGAGGAGCAAGTGATGCTCTGCGAGCCCGAACTGGCCCGCACACTCGCGAGCGGCGATCGCGTGCTCGTCTCCGGAGCCGTGCCCTGCGTGCTCGAAGGTCTGCCGAACGAGCGCGCTTCCGTGCACCTGCTGCGCGAGGCGCCCCAGGTTCGCTTCGAGGATATCGGAGGCCTGGATGAGCTGGTGGACGAGGTTCGCAGCGAGCTCGATCTCCACCTCTTCCACCCGGAACGTGTCGCCGCCTATCAGATGAAGCTGATGCGCGGCATCACCCTGGTCGGGCCGCCGGGCGTGGGCAAGACGCTATTCGCATCGGCCATCGCGCGCTTCCTGGCCGATGCTGCGCCGGACACGCTCTTTCTGAACGTCAAGCCGGGCTCTCTCCGAGGTGCCTTCTATGGGCAGACCGAGGCGCGCATCCAGGAGCTCTTTGCCGCGGCACGCCGCGCGCCGGGCAAGGTCGTGATCTTCTTCGACGAGCTGGACAGCTTCGGCGCTCGCGGTTCGAACGTCGGCCACGATATCGACGATCGGGTCATCGGTACCCTGCTCGCTGAAATCGATGGCGTCGACGATTCGGATGGCATCTTCATCGTTGGCGCAACGAACAGGCTCGACCTGATCGACGATGCGCTGATCCGGCACGGGCGGATGGGGGATCGCATCGTCGACATTCCCCGGCCGGGTCGTGAGGCAACTCGTGCGATCCTGGGCCGATTGCTCACGGATGCGCTGCCCTGGCACGTCGCCGAGAACGGTGAGCGTGTGACCGCAGAGCAGGCAACCGCCGTGGCCACGAGCTTCCTGTACACGCCGGCGGGTGGAGCCGGTCCAATTCTCCAGCTCACCTTTGCGGATGGAAGCCAGCACGAACTCCGAGCCCGGGATCTGGTTTCCGGCGCACTTCTCGCGAGCAGCGTAGAACGCGCAAAGAAATCTGCGGCAGCGCGTGAGCTCGTCGGAGGAGCAGGCCTCCATCCGGACGACGTAGTCGACGCACTCGACCAGGCGCTGGCTGCCGAGGCGCGCAAGCTCTCCGACGTCCATGTCGCGCGGCGTGCGCTCCAGCTGCCTCGGGCCGGAGAAATCACTCGGATCGACGTGCCCATCGAACGGCAGGTCGGCGGACTCACCCGGCTTCGAGCGGCTTGATCGCCGAGCCACAGGAGGAAAGCCATGCAGCGAATGCGACACAAGAAGCGCGAAGACGAGATCCATGAGTTCGAGACGTCGGATGCGCAGCCGGCGGAGAGCCCGGCGGCCGGGGGAAGTGTCCAGGTCATCTGGGGAGCGATGGTGGAGACGCTCGATCTGGGCGAGTTCACCGTGAGTGAGGCCTTTCGGATGCTTCGCGCACCGTTCAACATCGCGCCCGCGGTGAACGTGCTGGTGAACGGCACCCCCGTCGATGGCGAGCATCGCCTGAACCGCGGTGACGTCCTCGAATTCGCCCGGCCCGCAGGCGAGAAAGGGGCGGGTTGATGCCGGAGCCGGAGCTGCGCATCATTGGCGATGCCGCCCACGTACGTCTGGGGCGAAAGAAGCTGGCCTCGGTTCCGCTCGCAGATTTCATTCGTGGCGTGGCCGAGGCTTCGCCCGGGGAGGCGGCGGTTCTGCTGCCTCCCGGCGTGCGCCTGGTGAAACGGCGCGGCCAGGCCATCGCGTTGGCCCTGGAGCTTGCCCCCCAGGCGCGAACGGTACGTTGGCTTGCCGATGATTCGGAAGCACCGTTTGGCAAGGATGCCCGCTACCGGGATGCCTACCTCGCCTTCCCCTACGTGGTCGTGCTGCTGGTGCTCCATGGGGCAAGGCTCACGGGCCAGCAGCAACTCTACTACCGCAGGGCACCGCTCGAAGGGCCGGACGATCCGCTTCTGCTTCCGAATCTCTTCAACGTGGCCGAAGGCTACGGCCAGCGTTGTTGGCTCTGTCTCCAGAATGTGCAGATCGAGTCCGGCTGGAGTCTCGCGCGGTCCGTGACCACAGCGATCGAGCACATCTTCGGCGCCGCGTTCAACCGCAGTTCAGAGGTGCATGAGGGCAACTCGTATTGGGGCACGATGCAGCGGCTCGATGCGCGGGTGGCATCGGTCGAGGCCTGGGAGGAAGCGACTCGCGCGGACCGTTTCTTCCCGCTGGAGGTCGAATGGCGCGACGCGGGAACCAGCGCAGCGACGGAGCTCGACCGCATGCTCAACGAGGTGGAGAGGGGACTTCCCGATGCGCCTGACGCGAACGATCTCGCCGGGCTCGTGACGCGCGCCGACGCAAGGAGGAGGAGAGGATGACCTACACCCCGCCGGTCCTGCTCAAGACCGAGCCCGAACTCGATGCGGAGGAGCGTCTCTACTACGAGATTGCCTCGAACGGCGTATTCCAGGTGAAGGATACGGAGATCTTCCGGGCCGTGACCCGGGTAACGCGCAACGTGCCCGGCCTCTACCCCTCGCGCGAGAGGCTGCAGATGCGCTTTCCGCCGCTTCCAGCAGCGTTGATCGACGCGGTGCTGGCGTTCTTCCTGGAGGTGTACGAACGCTACGAAGGCGAAGCGATCGTGCTGCTCTACTACCGGCCGGAATCGCAGGAGTACCGTGCCCTCGCTCCTCCCCAGCACATCACCGGCTACCGGGATTCCCATGGAAAGCCCAGGGCGTATCTACGTCTCGACTACGGGAGCGTGGCGCGGCCGAGAGGCTTCCGGGCTTTCGGAACCGTTCATAGCCACGCGGACCTCTCCGCCTACGCGAGCGGCGTGGATTGCGACGATGAGCGGTTTGGAGACGGATTGCACGTTGTGTTTGGCCACTTTGGAACCTCGGCATTGTCAACCTGCGCGGCCTTCGTCGCCAGCGGTCGTCGCTTCCATATCGAGCCCGATCACGTGTTGCCCGAGTTCGCGTCGCCCGAGGGTGCGGCACCGGAGGCATGGATGCAGCAGGTGAGCTTCGAGGAGAGCGAGGGCTGGGCCGTCGCCAACAAGTGGGTGGCTCCGGGCAGTGAGCTTCCCGTTCTTCGCGCGAGTGAATCCGATGAAACCTGAATCCTCACGTCGTTATGTGGTCGTCGGCCTCGGCGGTGTCGGAGGGCTGGTGCTGCGATTGCTGGTTCCCTTTCTTCACCAGCACGAGGGCCGTTCTACCGTTCTTTGCATCGACGGCGACACGTTCGAGGAACGCAACCGTGCGCGAATGTTTTTCGACGAGCTCGGCCCGAAGGCGACAGTCCTGGCGCGAGAGCTCGCGGCTCCCTACGGCGACCGTGTGAACCTGCTGCCCGTGGACGAGTATCTGACGCCCCAACGGGCCGGGCGTATCTTGCGGGACGGAGATGTGGTCTTCTGCACGCCGGACAACCATGCTTCACGTTTCCTGCTGGAGCGACGTTGTCGGCGACTTTCGGATGTGGCGCTCTTCTCCGGCGGGAACGACGGTGTCGAGGAAGGCAGGACGGGAACCTTTGGCAACGTGCAGATCTACCTGCGCGCGGACGGGCGGGATGTGACCAACCCTCTGAGTGCCTATCACCCGGAGATCGCGACGCCTGGCGAAAAGCCACCGACCCAGCAGGGCTGCGGGGCGGCATTGGCGAGTGCCCCACAGCTTCTCTTCACCAACGCGGCCGTGGCGTCGGCGCTGGTGGGAGCCTTCTACGCATGGCGGGAGGGCGCCCTCGACTACGAGGAGGCCTATCTGGATGTCCTTACTGGCCGTCACGTACCGGTTCGCCGCAACCTGCTCGGCGGAGCGTAGAAACCTGGCCCGGGTGTCACCGAAGGGTGTATGATTAGAGAACCCCGTTCCCTCGAGGACGCCATGGACGATACGCCGCCCGGCCCAGAACGCCGGGGTGGTCACCCGGCCGACCCCGGAAACCCAGCAGGTGGAGCGAGTTCTCTCACCTCCGCCCAGGAACCAGAGGCGGCCTTGCTTGGGCTGCCCGTTGCGGGCGTTTCGGTTACGAGTCCGGCGCAGGAGCGCGCAGTGTGCCAAGGGTGCACCCGCGTGCGAAGGAGCACGACGGTAAGGGACAGAGGAGTTGGGGCAGCCATCGCTGAAAGCAGGCATGCCCAACCCCTCGTTCGTCCCTGGCGAGCGCTCCGCGCCGGGCTCCCCGTGGCTTCGCGCTGATGTCTCGCCAAGGGAAGCCCATTTCCCGTCGGCCGACGCGGCTCACGCCGTTCGCCTGTTTGGCCGATACGTCTGGTGATGCAGGCTCTCGGCGCCCTATGCCATGTCTTCTATGGGATCGTGAGCCTCGTCCTCGGGATCCGCCTGCTCCTGCGAGGCGTGCGCACGAAGAGTGCAGCGGAACGCCTGCTGGGCCTCGCGCTGCTCGGGGTAGGGGGAATCGGTTTCCTGTGCATGCTGGTCCCGGCCGCGATCGGTCCGGAAGTCGAGACGCCCGTGACCATCGCATTCAGCGTGGTCGGTCGGATTCTGGTGGATTCCGGCATGATCGCGATGCTCGCTTTCACGGTGGTCGTGTTTCGTCCCGGCCAACCCGTGGCCCGGCGCCTCGCCATGGGCCTGGCCGGAATCCTCGTCGCCTCGGTCGGCGCAATGTTCGCAGCGGGCGATTGGTGGGGACGGGATGTGGCGAGTGTCGCGTTCTGGGCCGAGATGCTGGGCGCCCAATGCGTGCTGGCCTGGGCCGCAGGTGAGGCTTGGCATTACCGGCTGAAGCTTCGCCGCCGGGAAGCTCTCGGGCTGGTTTCCGATCCAGAGGTCCAAAACCGGGTCCTGCTCTGGGCGGGATTCGGGCTGGCCCAGTTCTGCATGATGGCCGGGGTCGCTCTGGCCACATGCATCTTCGCCTCGACCGGCCGGATCTTTCTCGGCCTCGATGCGGTCATCTCGGCATGCGGTCTTTCAAGCGCCGTGTGCTTGTGGCTGGCGTTCTGGCCTCCGCGAGCCTTTCGCCACTGGCTGAACGAAATTGTATCACAAAGTACTTGATTGATTCGTACGATGTGATACAAATTGGTCTTACGTGCCCAGCACAGGAGACTCAGCATGAGTGAGCAGAGCAGAGACCAGATCGAGAGTGTTTTGGACGGAATGGTGAATGTGGCCGCGGCCTGGATCCAGGTTGGTCTCAAACTGAGCGAAACGGCCATTTCCGCAGCCGCCGACGGCCTCCAGGCGACCGCGGAGGCGATCTCGACCCTTGGGGAAGAGACCAGCGACCAAGGTGGCCGAAGCAGCTAGCCGTATCACTACGTGCTACAAATCGAGCCCATGGCCGACGACGAACGGGACTCACGAGCTCTGGTGCCCGAGCGGGCGACCGCTCGCAAGGAGCGGGTGCTTCACACCCGGGTACCAGAGGTCCTGGCCCAGGAGCTGAAGCGCCTGGCGGAGGGAATGCGAGTGCCCGTCTCGAATGTGGTGCGCGCCTACCTCGAGGAAGCCGTCGATGCGGTTGCGAACATGAGCCACCGGGCGGAGGGGGAGCTCCAGGGCCTGGCCGATCGGCTCAGTGCGCGCCCCCCGCGAGCCTCACACGGACGAAGGGCGGAACAGCCCGAGCACGAAGCTCCCGTGAGTTCGCCGACGGCTCCGCTGGCCGGGGTGATCAGCTTCCAACCCCTGGTGCTCGCGCAGGCCACGGTTTGCGCGCTCTCGGGCCGCGAACTCGAGGCAGGTGAGCAGGCCTACCTGGGGATTCGAAGCGGCAACGGGCCGCCGCTGATCATCGCGCCCGAGTGTCTGCCGCGAAGTTTCGAGGCGCCCACGGAATGAGCGTCTTGCGGGAACGCCCTGGGAAGGAATTGCTTTCCTGGGCCGCCCAGGGCGCACTCTACGGTTTCGGTTACATCCGGCCGCGTCCGCCGCGAAAGCCGCCGCGCGAAACGAGCACGCTCGTCTTCGTCCACGGGCTGGCGATGAACCGCGCCAGCTTCTTCCCGCTTCAAGGCTATCTGCGCCTGATGGGCTACGACGCCCAGAGCTCGCGCAACTTCGGCATTCCGGATTCGATCGAAGCCATGGCGGAAGCCGTCGGTCGGCTCGTCGAGCGCGCGGCGCCCGAAGGGAGGGTGACGATCGTTGCCCACTCGATGGGTGGGCTGGCGGCCCGTTGGTACGTGCAGCAGATGGGCGGCGATGCTCGGGTCGATCGGATCGTCACCCTGGCCACGCCGCATCGGGGAACGTACCTGGCGTCGAACGCATCTACGGGCCTGTTGAACCAGTTCGATCCCGAGGGCCCGTTCATCCGGTCACTGAACGATTCGCCGATGCCGCCCACGGTCGAGCTTCACTCGATCGTTGCGGGGCAGGATCTGATCGTCGTGCCCCGCGCCGCGGGTCAGGCGCCCTTCGGCGAGAGTGTGACCTTCGACGATCTCGGCCACATGGATGTCCTGCTTTCGCCGCGGGTCTTCGCGGCGGTGCACCTGGCGCTCCGGAGCTAGTCGCCCAGGTCTTCGTAGTTGGGCTTGTGTCTTCCGTAGATGAAGTCACCGATCCGCTCGATGCGCTCCCGTTCATCGGGTTTCAGGGGCCCGCGCTCGAGCGCGCGAAGCGCCTCTTCCATCTGGGCTTCGTCCGCGGGCCCGCAGAGAGCGACATCGACGTTCTCGTTGGAGAGAGCAAAGCGGTAGCAATCGCTGGCCGGCGGCGGTGTTTCACCCGGGGGCATCTTCTTCGGATCGAGCAGGTGCCCCCAACGTGTCGTCGTGTAGGTGAGGATGCCGGGCTTCGGCCCGGCAGGAAGGAAGGGGAACACGTCCTTCTCGGCACCTCGGTGGACCGCGTTGTAGCGGAACATGAACACATCGAATGGGCTCTCGCCCTTGTCGTACTCTTCGAACATCGACGCAAGCAGCGGCCGGTTGTGGGTGCTCATCATCAAGTGGCGAACCTTCCCCTGCTCTTTCAAGCGAAGCGCGGCTTCCAGCAACCCGTCACCCGGGCGCTTGTCCCATTTGCCCAGCAGCAGGAAATCGAAGTACTCGACGCCGACCCGCCGCAAGGAGATCTCCACGGAGGGGGCGATCAGGGCCGGTACCCGTGAGTAGGATTGGATGGTCAACACCACGCTCGCCCGGTCGCGCCGGGCCAGGTTGCCCATGGCGCGGCCGAACGCGGGACGTCGGATCGAGCCCCAATACAGATAGTTTGCGCCGCGTTCGGCGGCATCTTCGATCACTTTCGTCGATGCACCGAAGCTCGAGCCGATACCGAGCCGGCCGACCTTCAGACCCGTGGTTCCGAGGCTTACCGGCGTTCGAAAGTCCGTCATGGAAGCTCTCCTTGGCGAAGCCCACCCAACGAGAGCGTAGTCCGGATGGCTATTGGGCGGGCTCTGGGCGGTGGGACGACCAGATCGTGGTCTTGCCGTCATGGTCGACGGCCAGCACATCGTAGGGTTCCGGATGCGGGCCCTCCATGCCGGGCGAGCCCATGGGCATGTCCGGCACGCTCAGGCCCGCGATCGCCGGTTTCTCGCGCAGCAGCCGCTGGATCTCCGCTGCGGGCACGTGGCCTTCGATGAAGTAGCCAGCGACGAAACCCGTATGACAGGAGCTGAGCTTCGTCGGGATGCCGTTGATGGCTTTCACGGCCTGCATGTCACTTCGATTCTCGGCGTCTACCTGGAAGCCGTTGCTCTCGAGATGTTCGATCCAAGCATCGCAGCAGCCGCAGGTCGGCGATTTGTAGACCTTGACCGCTGGCGTTTCCGCAAGAATCGGGAACGAGAGAACGAGGCTGAAGAGGCTGGCTGCGAGGATGCGTTGGACCATGCCGAGAGCCTAGCGAGCTGGCTGTGAAGGGGCGGCCAGGCCGGTTCCCGCCCGGATACCGAGCTCTCGGAGCAGCGCCAGGAGGCGATCCGGGTAGTCGGTGATGATCCCATCGACGCCGAGGGAGAGCAGGCGCCGCATCGTTGCCTCGTCGTTCACCGTCCAGGGAACGACTCGGAAGCCGGCACGTTGAAGGGGTTGGATCGGGATCCCGCGGCCAAAGCGTGGCAGAAGCATTCGCCAGCTGGGTGAGAAGTCGTCGACGAATTCATCGGCGGCCTCCAGGAGCCCGAGCACGCCGTCGTGCTCGGCTGGAGCGAGCCCCGCGAGCCAGCGAGCGTTCAGGGTGTCGTCCGCCAGCAGGGCTACCGTTCGCAGTTCTGGTTCGAGGCGCTTGCCGATGAGCAGGGCCTGCCAATCGAAGGATTGGAGCGTGGCACGTCCAAGCAGCCCCCGGCTACGAAGGATCCCTACGACTTTCGCGACGAACGGTTCCAGGGCAGGTGTTTCGCTGCTCCCTGGCTCTGTCTTCACTTCGATGTTGAATCGTACGCGACCCTTCTTCTTGTTCTCGGCGAGATCCAGCAACTCCACCAGGGAAGGAATCTGTGCACCCGGGACGGCGCGTCGCGGCGGCTCTGGAAAGCGCGTCGCGTCCGGGTTCAGGCTGCCGCAATCGAAGGCCTGGAGTTCCGCCAGGGAAAGCTCGAGCACGAGCGGGCCAGGCTCTGGAATGGGAGAGCCATCCGGGGCGGTGCAAAGCGAGCCCGAAACGCGCGGGTCGTGGGTGACGACGAGGATCCCGTCCCGGGTCATTCCGAGATCGAGTTCCAAGGTCGTGACGCCGAGGGCCAGCGCATGTTCGAAGCCGGCCAACGTGTTCTCGGGACGCAGGCCGCGGGCACCCCGATGGCCTTGCACGTCCACGATGCCTTGCGAAGCCTGATCCACCGTTGCGGCGGGCCCGGAGCAAGCCAGAAGCACGGCGGCGAAGAGTGGCAGCCGGTGGAAGGCGAGCACGAAGCGAGCGTAGTGGATCCGAGATGCCAAGCCGCGCTAAGCTGCGCCCAGCCGCCCCCCGGCTACACCAGGCTGAACCATGGCTGGGGATTCTCCATGACGCCGCTTCGTCACATCGCGTTCATCGTTGTCCTTCTCGCTTTGTCGGGGCCCTCAGGCGCCCGCGCGGGCTCCATCATCCCCAGCCCCCAGGAGGCCAAGCGTTCCTTCGCGAGCTTCGCCGAAGCCTGGATGGAGAACGCCCGGGCCGGCGGTGCCCCGGTATGGCGGTTTGGAGGCGGCTACCGCATCGAGGTCGAGCGGACCGGAGATCCTGAGCTGCCCTATCTGGGTGTTCTCCGCTATGAGCGCTCGATGTACGAATGCCCCAAGGGTCGCCCGGTCGGGTGCCGACTCCTGCACACCCGTCCGATGCGCCATCTCTTTCCGTTCACAAACGGGCGCTGGCAGTTCTAGTCCGGCCAGATACCCCTTCCCACCAAGCCGATGAGTTGACACCCTATTCCGCAACCGTCGGAGGGAATTTCATGCATGCCAGGTACCGGATCGCCGCCTTGCCCTTGTTCGCTGTCGCGATCACCTGCGCGACCCCTGCAGAGCCGCCGATGCTCCCTTCCGTGGTCTCGTCTCCGGTGTCTCTCGG
This sequence comes from Deltaproteobacteria bacterium, assembly GCA_019312665.1. Taxonomy (GTDB): domain Bacteria; phylum Myxococcota_A; class UBA9160; order UBA9160; family UBA6930. The sequence goes on from JAFDCZ010000004.1 coordinate 24,862, forward strand.
TAGCGGCGAGGTGCGCATCACTCATCAGGTCGTCGTTCTCCTCGATGGCTCGGGAACCATGCACGATCGGGGCAGCTTCCCGGTGGCTTCCCAGCTCACGCGATCCTTCGTAGCGGGGCTGCCCGCCAAGAACGCAGCAACCCGAGCCGGCGGCCCCGCCGACTACCTGGCGTCCTTCACGGGTTTCCAATCCACGTCCTTCCTGCCGGGCGCTCCAGCGGCCACGGCTTTCGATTCGGCCTCGATGCAAACAGGCGCGGACGCTTTCCAGTCGCGGACGGGCACGTTCACGCCGATCCCGTACACGCTGCGCCTCGCCCATGATGCCATTCGCGCCGGCTCCCTGCGCAAAGCCGTGGTGCTCGTGAGCGATGGCCTGGGCGACAATGGCAGCGGGCCGAACGAGGCGATGCAGGAGGAGGCCCTGGTGCTCGCCAAGGCGATGATCGCGGACAGCGAGGGAGAGGTCTGCCTGTGGGCCGTGCATGTCGGACAGGATGCCCCGGGCGATCCGGTCTCGGGTGAAAAGCTGATGCGCGATCTCGGGCAGCTCAGTCCCTGCGGCGGTTTCCGGAAGGGCGAGGAACTCGTGGCGGCGTCCGGTGCATCTGGCAGTAGCGGTGTGTTGCAGCTGGTACGAGACGTGATGTTAGGCAGTTCGGGTGAGCGGGGCGTTGGCCCGGACATCGGCAGTTGTGAAGGTCTTACGTTCAGCTTGAACTTCCTCTTCAACCAGTACTCGTTGTGCCACGTCCGAGCCCAGGGCGACTCGGCAGAGGGCTACTCCCAGAGCCTTGCCGCGAATCGCAGCCGCAAGGAACGGCCCGGGGCATGTGAGGATGCGTTGGGCCCGCGTCAGGTGAGGGCGATCCTGCCGAAGGTCATTGAGGCGCTGCGTGAATGCCCGGATGATCCCATCTACATCACCGGTCGCACCGATACGGTAGACACGCCCGGCTACAACCAATGCCTCTCGGAGCTACGTGCCTGGGAACTGCGCAGCTACCTCGCGAAGCAGCTCGAAGGCGCGGCCGAGCCCGGCATTCGTGAGCTCTTCTTGAAGCGCTCAAAGGTAGTTGGTCTCGGTGAATCGACCTTCCAGCAGCCCGTGCGCCCGGAGTGTGGCGAGCCGGACAACGCAGAGGCCCGGGGTCAGATGCGGCGAACCGAGATCCTGACCGGCCGCCTGCTACGAGGTGAAATCCCCGCTGGCGTCCAACCCATCACCAGCCCGCCCGCCGGGCTTGCGGAGTGCCGAGCCCGCAGAGGCGCCGCCCGCGACTGCCGCTAGACGAGAACCTCAGAATCGGGGACGCCGGAGAACGTCCCCGATTTCGGGGTTTCCCTACTCGGCGACGACGCGCGCGCGCGAGCGCTTGATGGCGCCGTTGATCGGCGTCAGCGTTTCGTAGCGGTAGCTGCCCGCCTCGAGGTTGCAGAGCAGCTCGGAACCGGGTTGGACGGCGAACTGGCCCGGGCGTGTGCGGTGGACACCGCCGCTCATCTCGCAATCCACCCGGTTGACATCCCGGCGATGGAAAACGACCCGGGTCGTCTGCGAGGCATCGTTTCGGAAGACCACCTGCTGGTTGGCAGGTACCTCGGCACGAGCGCCGGCGACGGCCGGCAGCACCACCAGCGCGGCGCGGGGGCCCGCCAGGCTCTGGGAGAGGGCCGGCAGGGCGAAGCTCAGGGCGAGAAGTGCGATCGGGGCTCGAAGGATCTGAATCATGCTGTTCTCCTGGACGCGTCCTAGGAACTTCGGAGATTCACGGAATGGAAACAATACATCATTCATGATATGATTGTTTCATATGGGAAACGAGGAACGAATCCAGAACACCGCAGCCATGCTGGTGTTCTTGGAGGTGATCGAGCGCCGCAGCTTCACGGCTGCGGCGAAGCACTTGGGGCGGTCCAAGGCCTCGGTGAGCAAGGAGATCGCGGCCTTGGAGATGCGCCTCGGGGCGCAGTTGCTTCGCCGGACCACTCGCACGATGAGCCTCACCGAGATCGGCGAGGCCTTTCACAGGCGTTGCCAACGCGTGGCCGAGGAAGCGGAGCTGGCAGAGCTATCGGTGAGCGAGCTGCAAGCCGAGCCGCGGGGCGAGATCCGCATCGCCGCGCCGATGTCTTTTGGTCAGCGCCGGTTGGCGCCGCTCCTGCCCGGCTTCCTCGAGCGGCATCCGGAGGTGCGTATCGATCTCGATCTCACGGATCGGTTGATCGATCTCGTGCGCGAGAAATTCGATCTGGCATTGAGGATCGGCTTCCTGCGTGATTCGAGTCTGGTCGCCAGGAAGGTGGGAACGCTGCGGTTGGTGGTCTGCGCTTCTCCTGCCTACTTGAAAGCCCACGGCACGCCGGAGACGCCGGAGGACCTGGTTGGCCATGAGTGCCACGGCTATGTCCCGCCGCCCGACGGCTGGCAGTTCGACGCTGGACAGAAGGTGACGATCCGTGGACGTCTCAACATCGACAACGGGGATGCCCTCGCCCAGACCGCCCTTGCCGACGCAGGGATCGTCTACCTGCCCGTTTTCATCGTGGCGGACGAGTTGCGCGCGGGTCGACTGGTGCCGATCCTGGAGGAGCACACCCGCGAGAGGGAAGGAGGAATCTGGGCCGTGTATCCGGCCAATCGTCACCTCTCACCGAAGGTACGCGCGTTCATCGACTACATGGTCGAGGCGATGAGCCATTCACCTGACTGGAATGAGGTCGCACCTCCGGCGTGACCCAAGGGGCATGGCGTAGACTCGCCCGCCATGGCAAGCGGAAGCAATCCGATCCGGGCGATCTTCTACGCGTTCTTCGCCAACCTGGCGATCGCCGTGGCCAAGACGGCCGCCGCAATCTACACCGGCTCCTCGAGCATGACGGCCGAAGCGATCCATTCCTTCGCCGATTCGGGCAACCAGCTCCTGCTGCTGGTGGGCCTGAAGGGAGCGCAGAAGCCATCGGATCAAGAGCATCCCCTCGGCTACGGGAAGGTCACGTACTTCTGGAGCTTCATCGTTGCGCTGTTGCTGTTCAGTGTCGGCGGCCTCTTCTCCCTCTACGAAGGCTGGCACAAGCTCCATGACAGCGGCCCGATCGAGAACGGTTGGGTGGCCCTGGTCGTGCTCGGCTTCTCCATCGTGTTGGAAGCCATCAGCATGCGCGGCTGTCTGGTCGAGGTGAACAAGATCCGGGGCAATCAAAGCCTCTGGAGCTGGTTGTATCGCTCGCGAAACTCGGAGCTCGTCGTCGTGTTTGGCGAAGACCTGGCGGCGCTCGTCGGTCTGGGACTCGCCCTCCTCTTCGTGACGGTCGCGTTGACGACCGGGAACCCGGTCTACGATGCCTACGGATCGATCTCGATCGGCATTCTCCTCGTGATCGTCGCGCTCTTCGTTGCGAGCCGGGTCGCAAACCTCTTGATCGGCCGTTCCGCGGATCCGGACGTGACAGCCGCCATCGCTCGGGAGCTCGAACGCAGCCCGTACATCCTCGAAGTCTTCAACATCATCACCCTCCAGGTCGGCCCCCAGATCATGCTCGCTGCAAAGCTGCGAATGACGCCCGGCCTGAGCCTCGGCGAAGCCATCGAGCACATCAACGAACTGGAACGCCATCTGCGCGTGCAGGTTCCCGAGCTGGGTTGGCTCTTCATGGAACCCGATTGCCAGGACTGATGCTTTCGCCGGCAAGCCGGTTCCTTGGCGTAAAGTAGCGCGGGCTGGTCATGCGGCGTGGCAGGCCGAGCCGAATCGGCCCGTCAGTTTCTGGCTTTGCCTTCTACCGCGACTCTTCGAGCGATCGGGTCTATGCTGCCCAGAGCTGGAGGTCTTCATGTTTGGACGTCGCGCCGACGCTACCCGGGTTCGCAACCTCTCGATGGTGCGCCGCTTCATGCCGTTCATCTCGCCGCGGCGGAGCGAATCCCTGGTCTACTTCGACGGTGAGATCGAGGTCGCAGCGGCATTCCGCTTCTTGGACGAGCGCAATGCGAACCGTCCCAACGATCGAAAGATGACGCTCTTCCACCTCTATCTGCGCTCGTTGGCGATGAACTTCCACTCGCGACCGAACGTCAACCGCTTCACCCAAGGAGGGCATCTCTGGCAGCGCACGGGGGTGTGGCTCACCTTCAGTGCGATCCAGGAAATCGTGGAGGGGGCGAAGCTCCTGACCGTGAAGCGGGAGTTCGACGAGCACGAGAGCCTCGACGAGATGACGGACGCGGTTCTCGACCGTCTCACTCGCCAGCGCGCCGGAGAGAAAACCACGAGCGACAAAGAGATGAAGCTCGCGCTCGATCTCTTGCCTCCGTTCTTGATCCGACTCGTGATGAAATTGCTCGACCTCGCCGACTACCATGGTTTGCTGCCCAGAACGATGATCGAGGGCGACCCCATGTTCACTTCGGTCTTCGTCGCAAACCTGGGCTCCCTCGACATGGATCCTGGCTACCACCACCTCTGGGAGCACGGCACCTGCCCGGTCTTTGCGATGCTGGGCCGCGTGAAACAGCGCCCCGATGGCGTGCGTGTGCTGCCTGTTCGATACACCTACGATGAACGGATCGAGGACGGCCTGTACGCTGGCATGACGCTGGCGAACGTGAAGGAGTCCCTCGAGAATCCGGAGAAGCTCGTCTAAGAGGGTCCCCCCGGTTTCGGAAGGGGCTTCGTAGCGCCCGATTCGGGCACGATGCCTTCAGGCCTGGAGAGTTCCGCGCAGCCGGATTCGCGGCGCTAGCATGCGACATTGCTGCGCCATGCATGCGAGGAGTTCCGATGAGTCACGCGATCGTCATTCATGAAACAGGGGATGCCTCCTCGCTGCGCTGGGAGCCGCACGATCCGGGCGAGCCGGGGCCTGGTCAAGTCCGTGTCGCGCTGCGCGCTGCCGGCGTCAACTTCATCGATGTCTACTTTCGATCCGGGTTGTACCCGCGGCCCCTCCCCTTCGTCGCGGGGCTCGAGGGCGCCGGCGTCGTAGAAGCCATGGGTCCATCGGTCGAGGGGCTCGCGGTTGGCGACCGGGTGGCATGGGCAGCGGCGCCCGGCTCGTATGCAGAAGCCGTGAACGCACACGCTGGTAGCCTCGTGAAGATTCCCGAAGCTGTTTCCTTCGAGGTCGCCGCGGCAGTCATGTTGCAAGGCATGACCGCCCACTACCTGATGAACGGCTGTCGAACGACGGCAGAGGGAGACGTTGCGCTGGTGCACGCTGCTGCCGGCGGCGTGGGTCTGGTTCTGATCCAATTGTTGAAGCAGGCGGGCGCAATCGTGATTGGCACCTGCGGCGCCGCGGAAAAGGTGGAACTCGCTCGTAAGGCCGGTGCCGATCACGTGATCCGCTACGACGAGCTCGATTTCCAGGCCGAAGTGGTTGCGTTCACCGATGGGCGAGGTTGCGACGTCGTCTACGATTCAGTCGGCCAGGCGACGTTCGATGGCAGTCTTGGCTGCGTACGTCCACGAGGCCTGCTCGCGCTATTCGGTCAATCGAGTGGGCCGGTGCCGCCCTTCGATCTCCAACGCCTCAATGCGGGTGGATCGCAGTTCGTGACGCGCCCGTCCCTCGCGCACTACACCGCAAGCAGGGAAGAGCTCGAAATGCGGTCCGGTGCCATCCTCGGCGCCGTCGCAGCCGGTAGGCTCGATGTGCGCATCGGTGCGCGCTTCGCGCTGTCCGAAGCTGCGGATGCGCATCGCGCGCTGGAAGGTCGAGGAACGACGGGCAAGGTGATCCTGCTTCCCGGCTGAGGGAAGGTCTCCTAGCTGCAATCGATCAAGACTTTGAGGATGCCGGGCTCGCCCGCACGCGAGAGTGCCTGGGTGGCGCGGGCGAGGGGAAAGGTTTCGGAAACGAGGGGTGCAACGCTCACTCGGCCCTGGGCCAAGGCGTCGAGGGCTGGAGCGAAGGGCCCGCATCGTGAACCCACGACCTGGATCTCGTTGATGACGAGGGGTGCCAGGTCGAGTTGGAGTCGCTCGGCTACCGTGCTCTTGAGGACCAGGATGCCTCGGGGCCGTGTGGCGGCGATGGCTTGCTCGAAACCGAGCGGGCTGCCCGTCGCTTCGACGACGAGGTCGGCGTTGGCGGACGCCGGGTCGAAGGTGCCTGCCGGGCAAGTTTCTACGCCTCGCGCTTCGAGGGAGGCGAGCTTCTCCGGATGCCGTCCAACTGCAGTTACCCGTGCGCCCGTCCCCGCCTGTTGACTTGTTTGATTCCGGTGGCTCACGAGAGGGGGTCCCACTCTCCGTTCAGCAGGCCCTCCAGGACGGCGCGATGCGGGATGACGCTGTCCGGATCGTCGCTCGGTTCGGCCTGGCCGAAATGCAGCATGCGGCGTTGGATGCGCGACATCACGATGCCGTGACGCAGCGCTGCGTAGGTGAAGTACCAGACGAGATCGCGGGGAGCGCGGCCCGAGGCATGCTCGTACGCGGCGGCGACGTCGGCCAGCCGAAGGAAATCGGGCATGCCGGGCTGCCCAGCCATGTCGGCGATGTTCTGAAAGAATGTGTGCATGAAGCACAGCCAGCCCAGGTCCATCTCGCGCGGGCCGAGGCCGGCCATCTCCCAATCCAGGAGCGCCACGGGCTGGAAGCCGCCATACAAGACGTTTCCGATGCGTGAGTCGCCCCAGCTGATGACGGTCTCGCCTTCGTCCTCGGGCCAGTTCTCATCCAACCATTCGAAGGTCCGCTCGACGATCGGCTGGCGAACCCCGTCCGCGACGACCCACGCGTAGAAGTCTCGTTGATTCTGTACGTGACGTCGCAAGGGCGTATCCCCCGCGACATCGAAACCGAGGAACCCGGCGTCGGCTTTGATCGGGTCGATCGCGTGAAGCGCGGCGACGGCCTCCACCGTGCCCGTCATCAGCTGCTTCCGTTCAGCCTCGTTCGCTTCCAACAGCCAGCCGGCAAAAAGGTACGGCGGAATGTCCGGGGGCACCCGCCCGTCGACGCGATCCATTACGAAGAATGGCGCGCCTAGCGCCGCCGGATCCTTTTCGAGCCAGCGCACGCCAGGAACTGGAACGCTGCTGTGCTCGGCGATCAGCGCCAGCAGCCGGAACTGACTCTCGAGGTCGTACTTGGGAAAGACGGGAACGTCGCGGAGATCGGGTGCGAGGCGTCCAACGAGGTGCGAGGTTCGCCTCTCACCGTCCTCGGCCCAGCTCGCGTCGAAGAGCAGGGTCTCGCTCGACATCCCCGTGCCCGAGGGCGCGGAGAGTTCCGGAATCGTCGGCTCAGCACCTTTGGGAAGGCGTTCGGCGAGCCATCGCTCCAGCCGCTGGCGGGTTTCTTCCCGGTCCAGCGTCGAGCGTTCGACCTTTGTGAAGTCCAGCTCACTCACCTGGACTCAACCGCCTCCCATGGCCTGCAGGACGTTGGCCCTGGCTCCGAGGGTGTGGGCAATACCGGAGAGCATGCCAAAGCTCCGCCCGACCAGGACGAAATCGCTGGGGATCGCAACGAGCGGGTCTTCGCGAACCGCGTCGAACATCTCGTCGGTCATTTCCTCGGTGAACTCGCCTTCGAAGCGACCGGTTTCGCTGCGGTCGAGCATGCGGCGGGCAATCTGGACGAAGTGGGAAGTGTCGCCGGTCTTGGTTCGAAATCCGAGTTCCTGGAAGGCGCGGATCATCGCGGCTTCACTGCGCGTCATCATCGAGAACATCAATTCGAAGATGCCCAACCCGAAACCCTCGGGTAGCTCCTTCGAAAGACCAAAATCGAGCAGTACGAGCTGGCGATCCTTCGTGACGAACAGGTTCCCCGGATGTGGATCCGCCTGGAAGAAGCCAGCCCCCATGATCATGCGCACCCAGACCGCCATCAGATCCTGCACGACATCCGCCGGATCGATGCCAGCAGCTTTGAGGGCCGCAGCATCGGTGATCTTCATTCCGCCGACCTTTTCCATCACCAGCACACGTCGCGTGCTCCACTCGCGATGGATCTCGGGAACCTTGACGCCGTCGTCGTCCTTGAAGAGCTCCCGAACGCGATCCGCGCTGTCGGCCTCGCGCAGGAAATCGAGCTCGAAGCCGATGTGTTTGGTCATTTCGTTCAGCAGCGGCATGAGCGGGAGCGGCTGGGGCTCGAAGCGTTCGTACACCCTGCAGGCGCGCTTCATGTTGCGGATGTCGAGCTGGATGATCTCCTCGATGTCCGGGTACTGAACCTTCACGGCCACCTCGCGTCCATCGTGGAGCCGTCCGAGGTGGACCTGGGCGAGGGAGGCCGCAGCAACCGGTTGCTCGTCGAGGGCGGCGAAGACCTCGGGAATCGGCCGGCCGAGTTCCTGCTCGATGGTTTCCTTCACGACCGCGAAAGGTTTTGCAGGAACCGCATCGTGGAGCTGCTTCAGCTCTTCGATGAAGGCCGGCGGAAAGACATCCGAACGCGTCGCAATGAACTGGCAGCTCTTGATGATCACGCCGCGCATGGCCAACGCGGTGGCGAGCACCACCTTGGCAGCCCGTTCGTGGGTGGGGTCGAGCTCGGGTCCCTTCAACGCCGGCCGCCCGAGCAGGCGGCGTGTGTAGACCGGGACCTTGTAGATGAGCCAGAGCCGCGCAACCGTTCGCGCGACCAGCGCGCTGCGCCGGATTCGTGTCCAGGGCTTCATGCTGCGGAGGAAGGCTCGAAACCGGTCTGCGCAGGCGCTGTCCAGGCGCTTGCAAGCGATTCGTACTCTTCCTCGAGGCTCGTCGGGTTGGCGACGTCCTGCATGGCCGCGATCATGCTCTCGCGCACATCCTCTCGCTGCTCTCGGGGCCGGTTGCGCGTCAGGTTGTGCAGCATGTCGTGGAGCAAGCCATCGACCACCTTGCATCCGGCGATCTGCTTGCCATCGACCGTGCGAAGCGTGCGTGCGCGTACTTCCGAAAGCGCCGTGCGCAGATACTCGACGTGGGGGCTTTCATCGCTCTGGATGTAGCGGACCATGTCTCCCGCGGCCTGAGGCTCTGCGGAGACTTCCGGGTCGGAGAGCACATCGATTCCCCATTGGAACGTTCCTTCGGCGAAGACTTCGATGACCAGCACCTGCGCCATCATTGCGAGCATACGCTCCAGCTTTTCATCGAGTTGGGGGAACGGACGCTCTCGCTTCGGCGCCCGGCTGCGGCGCCCCATCAGGCGCATCAACACATCGCCGGGGATCTTCGGGTGTTCGAGTGCCAGATCGCGAGCAGCCTCCCACATCTGCTTGTGGCCGCCTTCGTCCTCATAGCCCGCTTCGTCTCGGGCATGAGCCTCGAAGAGACCGTGCCGAAGATGAGAGAGAGCGGTGCCGTCGATCGGCTCCACGATGAGCTCAGCCAGCTCCGGAACCCTGACATCTCGAATCACTGCGCCGAAGCCTTCGACGATCGAAATGATCGTCAGGCTGCGCACCATCGGGTCTCGCACGCCGTGGCGCAGGAGCAGCTTGGCCTGTTCGACATTCGGATATTGGGGAGGCATCAGCGCGCGTGAGATCTCGATGACGTCATGGCCACTTCGAAGCAGCTGATCTTGCCAAGCGGAGATCGCAGGAGTCCGGTGAAGCGTTCGCGGAGAGTGGTACCGGCCGTCCTCGTCGAAGCCGCCGTGGCAGCGTACGCCCCCTGCGATCAGCGGCTCGTCGTACTTCCTGCTCCCGAGCAGCTCATCCTCGGAAAACGTGAGAGAGGGCTCGGCATGGCTCGTCATGGTGGATCTCCCTGGGGGCAGCGCAGCAACCGAAGCGTAGCGCGGAGCTTCAGTCCTTCCTTGGGCGGACCTTCAGTCCTCCGTTGGAGCGGACCTTTAGTCCTCCCCGAGGAAGTAGTTGAACATCTCCGTGTCTTCGCCGTGGAGGATCTCGCAGGCGTGCGCTGGGGTGTCCACGTAGTAGAGCTGCTGCCGCATGACCGGATCTCCACCGAGCGTGCGGGCGAGGGCAGCCAACACTTCGAGGTGGCGGTCGCGCTCGCCGCTGGGCGTCGCCAGCAGGACGACGCAATGCACCGGGCGGCCGTCCGGGGTGGGGAAAGGCAGGCCCTGGGCAGAGAGGCCCATCACGCCGAGCATCCCATGGCCCTCCGGAAGCACGCCATGAGGCACGGCCAGGCCTTCGCCTAGACAGGTGGAGACCTGGGCCTCCCGTTCGAGAACCGAGCGCCGCAGCTCCTCCCGATCGACCCCGACCAGATGATGGGAGGAGATCAGCAGATCCACCATCTGACCGATCGCGTCTTCCATCGAGTCGGCGCGCAGACCGGTCACGATGTTCTCTTCCTGGAGGAAATCGACCAGCCGAGCGCGGTCCTGGCCGGTCTCACCCGAGCGGCGCAATGCTATGCGCGTCGTGATCGGGCCTACGATTTCATTGAGGGTGACGGCTGTGAGAACGACCGCCGTGAAGAGTTCGGAGGTGGCGGCGAACGCCGGGTCGTCCTGGATCAGGATCACCAGGCCGACTGCAATGCCCGCCTGGGGAAGCAGCGCCATGCCCAGGTTGTTTCGAACCCGCGCCGTGGCGCCAGCCAGGCTCATGGCCGCGCTTGCGGAGAGGAGTTTACCTGCCGACCGCGCGAGCACGAAGACCAGTGCGACCAGCCCGCCTGCAGCGGCATGATCCAATGAGAGGTGCAGGCCCGCCAACGTGAAGAAGACACATAAGATCACCGGCTCGAAGTCCGCGAAGACCGAATCCACCAGCCGATCGCGAGAAGGGTTCAAGTTGGTCTGCACGACACCCAACGCAAGGCAGGCGGCCAACGGAGAAACGCTCGCGTAGGAGGCCAGGCCGAATGTCAAGAGCAGGGTGACGACCGAAAGCGTGGTGATCCGCTCGGAGCGCAGCACGCGGAGGGTGAGAACATGGTGGAGCATTGCCATGCCCGCGCCGACCAGGCAGGCCTGCCCGATCTGCGAGAGGCTCGCGGCCACGATCTCCAGCGCCGGGACGGCGAGCAACTCCCCCTCGCCGCCCATCGCCCGGCCCGCAGTTCGCGCCACTTCGAACAAGAAGATGCACGACATGTTGTTGATCGCGACCGCCGCGACCAATGTCTTCACGAACACGCCCTTCGACCGGGTTTCGCGGACCAGAGCGATGACCGTGGCCGGAGCCGTCGAGACCGCCAACGTGGCCAACAGGATGGCGACCAGGCTGGTGGCCTCGGTGAGACTCAGGATCAGGCCGGCCACGACCAGTGGCGTGATGACGGCCTCGGCGACGAGCAACCAGAGCAGCCTGCGCCCCGCGTTGCGCAAGCGCCGAACGTTGAGGTGGGCTCCTACGGTCACGCCGATCAGCGCGAGAGCGAAGTGCGTGAGGGGGGCGAGGCCGGCAATCGACTCCTCGTCGAATAGATCCAGGATGGAAGGGCCGAGCACCACACCGGCAACGATCTGCCCTGTGACGGTGGGCAAACCCAACCGCTGCGCCGCCCAGCCAAGGAGCGTTCCCACGACCAGGACGGTTGCCAGCAGCAACAGCGGATCCGCGTGGGGGAGCGCTGTCAGCTCGAGCGGACTCAGCCCATCACCTCACCTGCGTCGACCGCAATCGACTGGGCTGTGACCATTCTTGCTCGATCCGAGCAGAGGAACCCCACGACTTCCGCCACGTCTTCATCCGCCGGGATTTCGCCGAGGGGCATTCCCGCGGTGATCTCGGAGAGGATCTCCTCCTTCGAGACCCCGCGTTCCTTCGCCTGCCATCCTACGTACATCTGGACCGGCGGGCCCCACATCCAGGTGGGCACGACCGTGTTCACGCGGATCCGCGCCGGCCCGAGTTCCGCAGCCAGGTGGTACATGGCCGACATCAATGCGCCCTTCGAGGATGCATAGGCGAGCTGTTTGTTGGGCGGAGGGAGACGGAAGGATTGGGAGCCGATCAGCACCACCGAGCCTCCGCCCCTCTTCTTCATGGCCGGCACGGCCGCTTGGACGAGCTTCATGGTACCGACCACGTTCACCTCGAAGGCCGAGTGCCAATCGTCGCTCGAGGTCGTGTCGAGCCCTCCGAAAAGGGCGTCGCGTGCTGCGACCTGCACGACGGCATCGATGCCACCGAAACGCTCCTCGCCTCGCGCGATGAATGCAGCACAGGCTTCGGCGTCGGTGATGTCGACAGCGCAGGCCTCGACCTGCGCGCCGCTGGGGTCGAGTTGCTCAGCGATCTCACGGAGTCGCGCCTCGTTGCGAGCCCCGATGAGCACCTTTGCGCCGTCACGATGGGCGACTCGGGCGACCTCCCCACCCAGGCCGGGCCCGACGCCTGACACGACTACGGTCTTGCCTTCCAGGATCATGCGGCCCCCTCGCTACCCGACTCCACACCCTCACGGAGGCCCTAGCTGGTGTCAAGCGAGGAGCGTCCTCGGGGCTTCCCCTTCGGCATGATCCTCGAAAATCCCCCATATGGGTCGTCGCGAAAGCCTCAATAAGCTTTGGGTTTCACGGAATCAAGTGAGCGAATTTCGGATTTGATTCAGTGAAACACCTTATAGATTCAACGCAACGTCGACACGATGGGGGGGGTTCCGCACCTCCGTTGTCCCGATCGGCCCCAACCAAGATCGGATCCCGTGGTAGTCGCTCTCAGGTCAACACCGTACTCGAGTGGTGGTGTTTCATCTGCGCTCGATGAGATGAAACCCGGTTCCAAGGGAGCGATTTTACTCGGCAACTTGGGAGGAACGACGGATTCAGCGAATCCCCCCCCGCCCGATAACTCTTTTACCCATTGAGGGTACGGGGGAAAATCATGACTCAGACAACTGTTCTACTGGCGGATCATCAGTGTGTCGTCAGAGAGGCGATGCATCTTCTGATTGAGCAACGAAACGATTTGCATGTGGTTGGCGAGGTAGGCACAGGCGAAGCCGTCCTCGAAGCGGTGGGTCGTTTCTCACCGGACCTGGTCATCATGGAGCAGGGCCTGCCTGGGATGCCGACCATCGACATCATTCGCAAGACGGTCGAGGCGAGCAGCCGCACCAAGATTCTGATGCTCACGGCCCAGGAGAACCTCTCGGCCGTCGAAGACGCCCTGCGTTCTGGCGCGGTGGGCTACGTCGTGAAGACGGCCTGCTCGAAGGAGCTTCTCGAGGCAATCGATGTGGTTCGCGACGGCCGTTCCTACTTGTCGCCTTCGGTTGCACACCACCTGGTGAACGCGATCAGCCATCCGGGGGAGTCTTCGGGCTCTGGCGCCGGTTCGCTGACCAACCGCGAACGGCAGGTCGTGCAGCTGATTGCCGAAGGGCTCTCCAGCAAGGAGATCGCCGCGCACCTGGGGGTCTCTCACAAGACCATCGAGAGCCACCGGGCCAGCGTGATGGAGAAGCTGGACATCCACAAAGCCTCGGCGCTCGTGCGCTACGCGATCCGCGAGGGGCTCGTCGCGCCCTAGCGCCCGGCGAAACTCCAGTTCGGACTCCGAGTCCGCGTTGGGTTGGCGCATTTCAGCGTGCGCCACGACCCACCGACGCGGTCTTCGGATCGCCATCCGGGCTGCGGGAGGTCACTCCCGCAGCCCGGATGGCGGGCCGGGCCGCTCCCTGCCGAGCGCTGCCCAGGCCCTCTAGGCCTGTCGAATCCGGCCTCTATCGGCCCTTCTGCACATCGGCCGAGCCGCCCCGCGGGTACTCATCGAGAATCTTTTTTGCCCTTCATTTTCAAGGGCTTACGTCATCTTATCGACGGACGTCTTGATGCCAGATCGGGGTGCGCGTCTGCTACGCTGGCTCTCGGTACCAGGCCTCGGACGGGCCTTCGCGCGAGAGAGATGAACGACAAGGATCGATACTGGGATTGCCTCGACCAAGCCATGGAAGCCTCTCACGGTGGACGCACCGACGAGGCCCTGGCGTGGCTCGACGAAGCACTGAAAGCCCATCCCGGTGGGGCCGAAGCCCACAACGGCCGCGGCGAGATCTTGTGGGACGACGCCAAGATCGAGGAAGCCCTCTACCAGTTCGAACTCGCGACGATGGCAGATCCGAAGTTCGTGACGGCTCACTTGAACCGCGCCGAGCTCTTGATCGAGGAGATGGGTGAGTTCGAGCAGGCCATCCACCACTGCGATCTGCTGCTCTCGGGTGGAAACGAGACGCCGCGACCCGACAAGGGGACCGAAGGCGAGATCTACTACCTGAAGTCGAAGTCGCTCTTCTATCTGGACGATCTTCAGGGCGCGCTCTTCCTGGTGCGCCGAGCGCTTCAGACCACCGGAGATGTGGCGGTGTACCGCGCCTTCGAGGGTCAGATCGAGTTCGAGCTCGGCCAGCTGCCGGAGGCACGGCGCCACCTCGACCACGCGGTGGCCCTCGATCCGGAATCGGCTCACGCCGTCTACCATCTGGGCCTGGTCCTCGAACGTCTCGACAGGGAGGACGATGCCTGGCGCGCCTTCCAGCAGGCCTTTGCCCTGGATGCGGACCACTTCCCCCTGCCGACGGCCGTCAGCGCCGAGGATTTTGATCAGATCGCTGCGGATGCGCTCGGCGACCTGCCGCGTTCGATCCGTGAGTACGCGCTGAACGTGCCCTGCCTGATCGAAGACTTTCCCGCCGATGATCTGGTGTTAGGCCAGAACGTCTCACCCCAGATCCTGGGCATCTTCATCGGTGTGCCGCGCACAGAGGCAGCGCTCACCTCCCAGGCGCGAGACATGGACCGGGTGGTCCTGTTCAAGAAGAATCTCGAGAAGGTCTGCCGCACCCGCGCTGAGTTGATCGAGCAGATCCAGATCACCGTCAAGCACGAGATTGGCCACTACCTGGGGCTCGACGAGGATGATCTGGAGCGGCTCGGCCTCGCCTAGCCAGCCCTCCAGCCGAACCCCAGGGAGCCCCCATGTCGAAAGCGCTACAGCTGCAGTCCACGATCAAGGCCGATGCCACCCTCGAGGTCGTACTCGCCGAGGTGGACGTTCCTGCCCCCGGGCCCGATGACGTCCTGGTGCGCGTCGAAGCCGCACCCATCAATCCGTCGGATCTGGGCCTGCTGTTCGGCCCTGCGGACATCAAGGCTGCCACGGTTTCCGGTAGCCCGGAGCGTCCCATTCTCCAGGCAAAAGTTCCCGCCGGCCTGATGCGCGGTCTCGCTCCGCGGGTCGATCAAGCCATGCCCGTGGGCAACGAGGGCGCAGGAGTCGTCGTCGAGGCCGGCTCGTCCGAGCTGGCGCAGAGCCTGCTGGGACGGACCGTGGCCTTGATCGGTGGGTCGATGTATTCCCAGATGCGCTGCGTCCCGGCTGCGTTCTGTCTGTTGCTCCCGGAGGGGACGACCCCGGCCGAAGGTGCGTCGTGTTTCGTGAATCCGCTGACGGCGCTCGGCATGGTCGAGACCATGAAGCTCGAGAACCACACGGCGCTCGTGCATACCGCCGCCGCGTCGAACCTCGGCCAGATGCTGAACAAGATATGCCAGGCCGATGGGGTCTCGCTCGTGAACATCGTCCGCAAGCCCGAGCAGGTCGAGCTCCTTCGCGGCCTCGGCGCGAAGCACATCTGCAACTCGAGCGAAGACAGCTTCATGGAAGATCTCACAGATGCGCTGGTCGAAACCGGCGCGACGCTAGCCTTCGACGCGACCGGCGGCGGCCGGCTCGCCAGCCAGATCCTCACCTGCATGGAACGCGCGGCCAACCGAACCGCCAAGGAGTTCAGCCGCTACGGCTCGACGACCCACAAGCAGATCTACATCTACGGTGGCCTCGATACCTCACCCACCGAGCTCATCCGCAACTACGGAATGGCGTGGAGCATCGGAGGCTGGTTGCTCCTCCCCTTCCTGCAGCGTATTGGCGCCGAAAAGGGGGACGCGCTTCGCGGACGCGTGGCGCGAGAGATCAAGACGACCTTCGCCAGCCACTACACGAGGGAGGTCTCGCTCGCCGAGGCGCTGCAGCTCGAGACCGTGCACGTGTACGGGCGCCAATCGACGGGCGAGAAAGTCCTGATCAATCCGAACAAGGGCCTCTGACCGCGGCCCATTCGGCCTCGCTTGGACACGGTGCTGATCATGCAGGGTTCAGGAACCGTGGAGCGGACGAGCCAGCTTCCAACCGCGCCATTGGAGTCGACCTTTCCGGTACCGTTGCCCGTGTCTCCGCGTGAATTCCTCGTCCCTCGAGCGTTCCCGCTGGCTGGGTCGGGCGGATTCGCGGCACGAAGGGAAATCACTCGTCGACGATCGCGAACACGAAACTCGTGAAGTTGATGGCGGCGATGCCGAGGGTGCCGACCAGCGCGCCGAGAAAGTAGGTCGGAACGCTCGATCCGGGCACGCCGACGACGCACGCCAACGAGAACGACACGCTGCCGAGACCGGCAACGATCGAGAGCGAGCCGAGCACAGGATCAACCGATGCCGCCGTCGGGCGTGCGGCGGATGCGCGTCGGAATCCGCGCACGGTAAGCGGTGCCCCGACGAGCAGGAAGAGGCTACCTGCGATCCGGAAGGCGCTCTCTTCGCTGATACCCAACCCGTGCAGCAGGACGGGAATCGTGCATCCGAACAGCACGGACAGCGACGTCTCGACGACCGCGCGGCCGCGGCCGGCGTTCTCGAGATCGATCGGCCCGTCGCGTCGGCGCATGCCGGCGATCAACGCCGCAAAGCCTGCGAAGCCGATCGCGATCTCGGCCAGGGTCTGCAACCAATCAGAGTGTGTCACCGCAGCATGCCTCCGTTACGAGCCCCGTAGCGGACCCTCGTCCTTCTTGATCAACAGATCGCGAGACAAACTGAACGGAAATAGGGTCAGACGGCATCCAGGAACGGGCGAAGCGAGGCTGAGATCTCCTCGTCCGTGCCGTAGACCTCTTCGACGAGATCGCTGTGGATGAGCGTCTTCACCACACGCAGGACCAGCCGCTTCAGGGAGCTCGACTCGAGGGCTGAGTTGGTGACCTCAGCCACCAGGGGCTCGACGTTGGCGTCCTCCACCTCGATCACGCCCTCCGCCCGCATGGAGGTGATCGCCTTCCCCAGGGCTGCGCCCACGCTCTGGGCAAAAGGAGTCGGCTCGGACTTCTCTTTCTCGACGATGCCCAGCAGCGCCTTCAGGTTGAATTCCGGATCTTCGCTCATGGATGGGTCTTCCAGGCAGGCTCGCCGCAGGGCGGCAAGCAGAGGTGGGGGCGGATCCTAGCATTGGGGGTGGAAGAGCAAAGAGGCCTCTCCAGAAGCTGAGTTTACCGGCGGACCGCTGTCCAGCGCGTCGTTGGAAATTCGTTCTCCACGCAGATCTCTGAAAAACCATGACGAGCCAGTACGTCCGCGAGATCGTCGCCATGGAATGCCGCGAGGAAGGGCTCATAGACCAGGCTCGCCAGGCTGCGGAAGTAGAGTCCGCGCCAGCCGTAGCGACGGATCAAGGGCAGGACGGGCGCCTTCCAATGCTCGTGGCCCGGCTCGGTGATCACCAACTTCCCGCCTGGCCGCAGGATGCGATGACACTCCGCCAGCGCGCCTTCGATCGCACGAGGCGGAAGCTCGTGGAAGAGGAAGCAGGCGCATAGGCCATCGAAACGTTCGTCCGGGAACTCTGTTTCTTCGGCCACGCCCTGGACGAACCGGATCTCGGGGTAGCTGCGTGCGGCGTGCTGCAGGAGGTAAGGCGAAGGGTCGAGGCCCCAGACATCCGGGACGCCCCGTTCATGAATGGCTCCCGCCGCGTGACCGGCTCCGCAGCCGAGATCGAGAACGCTACGGCAATCGGCCAACTCCTCGGCGAGGGCCTGGCGACGGCTCTTCATCACCCCGAGCATGGCGATGTCGAAACCCTTGCCGTAGCCGTGGGTGACGTGCTTCGAGTAGTTCCCGTTGGGGAGGTTGTGGAACTCCTGAAGCGCATAGCGAGGAATGCGATCGGCTCCGGGCAGGGCCTCGGGCAAGCTGACCTGGCTGTGTGGGCCTCGGAGAACGCGTACGGCAACCCGCCAGAGACTCCGGGCATGACGCAAGGAGAGCGCGTCCGGCCAGGCATCGGGGAGCTCCTGGGCTCCCCAGCGGACGACCGGCGGATCGCTTTCGAAGGCGCTCAGGGGATTTCTCCATGGCAGGCCCGTTTCATCCTGCTGAAGGGTACCAACCCGCTGTTCCGTCGAGGGAGGCTCGGCAAGCTTCTCCGCTACCCTCGGTGGGTCGCCACTTCGCAACACCAACGGAACGATATGGGGCCCAGCTCGAACTCGTCATCTCTCGAAGCTGCACTGCGTGATGTGGTCGGCAGCGATCAGGTTCTCACCCGCCCCGAAGAGCTCTTCGTCTACGAGGCGGACGGGCTCACCCATCACTCGGCCAGGCCGCGGGCCGTCATCTTGCCTGCGACCACCGAAGAGGTGGCCCGGGTGGTGAAGGCATGCCGCAAGCACGAGGTGCCCTTCGTGCCGCGCGGCGCGGGCACCGGCCTCTCTGGCGGTGCGCTGGCTCTGGCCGACGGTGTGATCATCGAGTGCGCCCGGATGAATCGCATTCTTCGCGTCGATCCGGGCGATCGGTTTGCCGTCGTGCAGCCGGGCGTCGTGAACGCCGACCTCTCGAAGGCGGTGCTGCAACACGGGCTCTTCTACGCCCCCGATCCCTCGAGCCAACAGGCCTGCACCCTGGGTGGCAACGTCGCCGAGAACTCGGGTGGGCCTCATACACTGAAGTACGGCACCACGACGAACCACGTGTTGGCACTCGAGCTGGTGCTGCCGGATGGGAATGTCGTGCGGCTCGGTTCGCCTACGGGTTGGCCCGCTGGCTACGATCTCGTGGGGGCGGTGGTCGGCAGCGAGGGCACGCTCGGCATCGTGACCGAGGCCACCGTCAGGCTCACGCCCATCCCGGAGCGCACCGAGACCTTGCTCGGGATCTTCCCCGACGTCGTGTCGGCCTGTCGGGCGGTGGGCGCGATCATCCGAAGCGGCCTGGTTCCGGCGGCGATGGAGATCGTGGACCGTCGCACGATCGAAGCCGTGGAGGCGAGTGTCTACGCCGCTGGGCTGCCCACCGACGCCGGGGCCGTGCTGATCATGGAATTGGACGGGCCGGCGGTGGCCGTAGGCGTTCAGGCCGAGCGAACCCAGGCGTTGGCGCTGGCCGAGGGTGCTCGGGAAGTGCAGGTGGCCCGGGACGAAGAGGAGCGCCAGCGCTTCTGGCGAGCCCGGAAGGGGGCGTTTGGTGCGATGGGCCGGTTGGCCCCGGACCTCTACGTGAACGATGCCGTGGTTCCGAGGCGGAAGCTGCCGGAGATCCTGGAGGCGGTCTGCGCCATCGGGGACAAGCACGGGCTTCGGCTGTCGAATGTCTTCCACGCTGGGGATGGGAACCTGCATCCGAATATCTCCTTCGACCGGCGGGATGCGGACGAGCTGGCCCGGGTGCTGAAGGCCGGCAAGGAGATCCTCCAGCTATGTGTGGAGGCCGGCGGGGTGATCAGCGGCGAACACGGCATTGGCACCGAGAAGCGTGACTACATGGGGCTGCTCTTTTCCGACGACGATCTCGATGCGATGAAGAAGCTGCGCGCCGCCTTCGATCCGACCCTCACCTGCAACCCGGGCAAGCTCTTTCCGACCACGCGCTTCTGCTACGAGGCCAACCCGAAGGCCCGGGGCTACGACCAGGTGCCGCTCGGATGAGCGTTCTCGATGCCTTGAGTCGTGAACTCGGCGAGGCTCGGGTTGGCTCCTCGCCGGGCATGGACGGCCGGGTGCGTCCGGGTTCTGGAGAGGAGCTTGCCGCCGCGTTGCGGGTGCTGGCGGCGGGTGGGGCTTCGGCGGTGGTGCGAGGGAGCGGTAGCTGGGACGCCCTCGGCCATCCCATGCCCCGCGCTCGGATCCTGTTGGAGACCACCGGACTGCTCGGTGAGGTGCAGGTTGATGGCGAGGACGGAGTGGCGCATCTACCCGCCGGTGCTTCGGTTTCTTCGCTGGGCGAACATGTTCGCAAAGAAACCGGGGGTGCCTGGGAGCTTCCATTCGATCCCGCTTCGTCGAGTTCGACGCTGGGTGGTTGCCTTGCCACCGCATCACCGGGCTTCCGCTTCGGCCATCCGCGGGATGTGGTGCTCGGCCTCGAGATCGCCCTGGCCACAGGTGAGCGGGTGCGTTGCGGGGGCCGGGTCGTGAAGAACGTCACCGGCTACGACCTGGCAAAGCTCTACGTCGGCTCCCTCGGAACCCTCGGCGTGATCGAGGCGGCTTGGATCCGGCTGCTGCCGGCCCCGGAGAAGACCGAGTGCTGGTGGGTGCCTTTGGCTGATCCAAGCCAGGCGGTGGAGCCCGCCCGGTTGCCCAGCGCGCGGGCGGCCGCTTGGCTCTCCGCCGGTCTCGCCCGGGAAATTCCGAAGCCCGGCGCCGGCATGATCCTCGAACTGGCCGGTGATGCTCCGGCGGTGGCGGCGGATGCAGAGTTCCTGGGTCGCCAGTACGCCGCGGATCCCACGGACCCGGCCGGGCTGGGCCTCGTTCGGGCGATGCGAGGGAAGGATCCGGGTGTGCGTGTCCGGGTTTCCGCCAGGCCGAGCAAACTGAAGGAGAGCATCGCGGGGCTCAGCAACGCGGGCGCCGAGATCCTGGCCCAGCCTGCCAGAGGTCTCGTCTGGGCGTTCGCATCCGACGAGGCCGTCGTGGAGGTGGCCGGGAGCGCGGGCGACGGATTCCTGGTGGAAGCTGCACCACTTGCCGTGCGGGAAAGCCGCGAGTTGTTCGGCGAGAATCCGGCCCTGCGCCCGCTTCAAGCGGCCCTCAAGGCCCAGTACGATCCTGCCGGAACCCTGAATCCCGGCCGTTTTGCCGGCCGGATCTGAGGGGGCGAACGATGGAAGGAAGCGGCCTCGAAGCCCTCCACCCGGGCACCCTCGACTGCGTTCATTGCGGGCTATGCCTGTCGTCCTGCCCCACCTACCGGGTGACGGGTCGGGAAACCTCCTCGCCCCGCGGTCGCGTGTATCTGATGCGGGGGGTTGCCGAAGGCGAAATTCCGCTCTCAGGCACCCTGGCCGACGAGGCCTACCTCTGCCTGGGCTGCCGTGCCTGCGAGACGGCCTGCCCCTCCGGCGTGGCCTTCGGTTCGCTCCTCGAGCAGACGCGCGCCGCCGTCGATGATGCCGGACTTCGGCGTGGCTGGGCCAAGTGGATCGAGCGACTGGCGCTCCGGCAAGTCGTGCCACGGCAACGGGTCCTTCACGGATTGATGGGGGGGTTGTCGCTCGTACAGCGCCTCGGTCTCGATCGTCTGTTGCTGCCGCTTCTGCCTCGGCGATTGCGGGAGATGCACGGCCTGCTCCCCCGGGTTCCGGCCGCCGCCGATCGTCGCCGATTGCCCCGGGTCACCCCGGCTCGGGGCGAAAAGCGTGGCCGGGTCGCCTTCTTCGAGGGCTGCGTCATGCCCGAAATGTTCGGCGCGGTGAATCGCGCAACGGTCGAGCTGTTGGCCAGCCAGGGTTTCGAGGTCGTTGTGCCGCCCGACCAGGGCTGCTGCGGAGCGCTGCAAGCCCACGGAGGAGAACTGGAATTCGCCTCGGAGCTTGCTCGTGCGAACGTGGTCGCATTTCGTCAGGCCGGAGAGATCGATGCTGTCATCTTGAACTCGGCCGGTTGCGGCGCGGCAATTCGCGAGCTCGATCACTGGCTCGGCGAGGAGGGCGCGCTCCTGGCCGGACAGGTGCGCGATGTCTGCGAATTCCTCGACCAGGTCGGTTTGCGCGGAACACCACGTTCCCTCGCCAAGCGCGTCGCCTACGACGACCCCTGCCATCTGGTTCACGGTCAAGGCGTCGCCAGCGCCCCGCGCCGTCTCCTCGAAGCCATTCCCGAGCTGAAGCTCGTGGCCCACGACGATCCGGCCAGCTGCTGCGGCGCCGCCGGCATCTACAACCTCACCCACCCGGAAATGTCCGCAGCCGTCCTCGCGAGCAAACTGGACGCCCTCGAAGCTGCCCGGCCCGAGATCATCGCGACCGGAAACCCGGGCTGCCTGATGCAGCTCGAGGCTGGAGCCCGCGGCCGGGGCCTGGACGTGCGGCTGGCCCATCCGATCGAGCTGCTCGCCGAGGCACTCTGCTAGGAGGCGGGACGTCCCCTCCTTCTCCCTATCGATCCTTGTACAAGAACGCATCCGGGGTCGTCTTCGGCATGCGAATGCGCGGGAAGGCGCCGAGCGCGAAGTCTTCGAAGCTGCCTTGCAGGACGAGTTGGACGGGGAGGATCGATTCGCGGCCGCGCACCAGACCGTAGCGTTCGCGCATGCCGAGGAAGGTGTAGTTGGACTCGGCATGGGGACGGCCGTCGGGGCGCTCCAGGCTGCGGAGGCGGGCGCGCTCGAAGTAGAGATCCCGATCCGCGTCGTGTTCGACCCGGGCGTCCCGATCCGTGAGCAGGGTCTGCAGCGTCGCTTCTTCCAGCTGGGCAACCAACCGAGCCATGCGCTCTTCCGAGACGCGTCGACGCTTCAACTGCGGCGGTTGACTGGGGCGCCCGTCGAGCAAGGCGATCTCGATGACCCGTTCGCCGAGAAGGGTGACGCCCTCTGGATGAAGTTCGCCGTTGTTGGGTTCGTCATCCAACAGCGTGGGGCGAAGGGCGAGGCCCTCGGGGCCGGCCACGGCCGGGTTCTCGAGCAGGAAGCCGCGGCTGATGCGGATGTGCTGGCTGGTGGCGGTTCGCAACTCCTCGCGGGCGGCCTCACCCGCCATCTGCCCGCCTTCCGTACCCGCAAAGCGGCGCGCTGCATCCTGAAGGAGACGGATGCGTACGTCTCGGCGCTTCTCCTTGAGAGAGGCTTCGTAGGCTTGAGTTCCGGCGGCGTCCAACAGCTCCGCCAGTTCGTCCGGGCTGCTGCCCGGCGCGGTTTCGAGGAGCGCCAAGGCTCCGACCGCGTTGCCACGGCGACGTTCGTAATCGACGAGCCAACGCCGAGCTTCCTCGGTGTGCGCGCCGGCGGGCTCGCGCTCCAGGGTGCGCCGGGCCAGCACCGCCGGCACGCTCAATGGCGCAAGCTGGAACGGCGCCTGAAGCAGCCGCATCGGCAACCCGAACAATACGGTCACCGTCGTCGGGATCTCCACCACGTACTCGAGCCAGCGCGGCAGGTTGCGTTCCCGTGGTCCGTTCATCAATGGGCCGAAGAGGGTCGCCCGGATCCTTTGGCTGCGTACCTGGGCAAGGGCCACCTGGAAGCCGCGATAGGGGTTGGTCTCGTAGCTCTCCCACTCTGTTCGAGCGAACCGCGCCATGTTCGAGTTCGAGCCGTCCTCGGTCGCGAGTTGCTCGATGCGCTCCCAGCGTTCGCCATCTACGCCGCGAGCTCCTGCGTCCAGTGCAAGCACATAACGTGCTTCGCTGGCCAGGTGCGCATCCGGGTCTTCGGCCAGGATCTCTCGGGCCAGGGTGGCTGCTCGGGAGAGGTTTCCATCCGACGGCGCGAGAAGCTCTCTGGCGACGGCGGCTTGTCGGCTTTGTTGAACGAGTGCATCGGATGCGGCCGCCTCGGCTCGTGCACGGTCGGCACGCCAGGCGACCACCCGCTCCGTCGCGATCGCACCCAGCTCCGTCGCCTCAGGATCTTCGGGAGCGTGGCGCAGGGCCCGCTTCGCATAGGCCGATGCCAGGAGAGGCACGCCTGCTTCGAGCGCATTCCATCCCTTCTTCAGGGCCAGGTCGCGTTGGGTCCGGCCCCAGCGCAGCTGCGCTGCATGGATCCTGTCGAGCAGTTCTCGCGCCTCGGGCGCCTGGGGGTTCTCCCGGACGAAGCGCTTCCAATGGTCCAGGGCCTGGCGTTCTCCAGTCGTCAGTTCGTCTTCCATGTGCTCGGCAAGCGCGATGCTGATCACCGATTGGGCGAGGCGGTAGGGCAGCAGTACGCCGCCGACCGAGCGCCCTACGGATTCCATCATCTCGTTGGCCACCCGGCCGTAGCGGATGATGAAACGATCTCGCAGCCGCCGGCTTGCCAATGCGAGAGGGTCGTCCTCGACTTCTTCCTGGACGCGTTTCTCCAGAGCGGCCGGCACATCCTGGCGTTCGAGCAGGGCCTGGCTCGCCATGCGGCGGATGCGCGGGTTGGCGATGGTGGCGTTGCGCGCGTCGAGCGCATAGGGGAGCAACCCGCTGGGTGCTTCGCCGCGGGACGTCCGGGCTTCGTCGAGGGAAGCGAGGCGCCCGAGTTCATTCTCGAGCTCCGTGTCATCGCCCAGCAACACAGCGGTCGCTAGATCCCGGGAACAACGGTCGATCTCGTCGGGAACGTACGGCGCGAGGAGAGGCAGCGGCTCCAGCGGATCGATCGACGGGGTGAGCGTCGACGCGCAGCCTGCGAGCGTCACGAGGAGAGGTGCCAGGAGAATCGTCTTCATGGCGAGAACCGATCTCGATCGATTTTCAGCATGAAGGCCAGGAACGCCTCCAGCCGGCGGGCAGCCTCGATCTTTTCTGAGGCGCCGTCCTGGTTGGAGACGGCCTCGTACATGCGGGCTGCCGCCTCGACCAACTCCTCGAAATGGGGTGGATCGAAGCTCAAGCTCTCCGGTGGATGGTTCTGGACGTACTCGATGGCAAGCTCCGCGTACAGGTCGCCGAGCGCGAGCAGGTGGGTGTTGGTGTTCTTGCTTTCCCGATGGGTCACGACGAGCTGCTGGATCGCGGCCAGGGCTCGCACGTCGCCATCCGGGTAAAGACGCCGCACATCTGCAAGGAAACGTGCGCGGGCAATATCCGTGCGCTCGATTTCTTCTTGGATGACCGCGGCGTAGTGGCTGCTTCCCACGTCGGCGAGCAGCGTTTCGAGCAAGGCCCGGCGGCGCTCGAAGGCAGACAGCGCGCTCTCGCGCCCGGCGACGGTATCGATGCCCAGCGGCTCGATATGAGCCGCTTCGTCGAGTGTTTCACAGATGGCTGCGCTGCGCAGCGCTTCCTGGCGAAGTGGACTGTCGCTCTCTCTCGCCCGGCGGTAGCTCACCGCCGCGAGATCGAAGGCGCGGATGCGCTCGAGGGCCCGCCCCTTCGAGAAGGCGATCACATCGTCCAACGTGCCGGCTCGCAAGGCATCGGCGTGGGCCGTCTCCAGGTTTTCGAGACGCAGGAGGGATGCGCGGTAGACGTTTCGGCCGGTGAAATCCCGGGCGGGAGCGAAGCGGTAGGTGTCATCGGGGATGTGGCGCCGCAGCACGGCGACGACCTCGAGAACGCTCTGGCTGGGCCTGTAGCGAGGATCGGGCTCAGGTGTTCCGGCACAGGCGACGAGAGCGACGCCTAACGAAACGGCTGTCGCAATCTTCGAGAGCGCCCCGCTTCTGCCTCTCACGTCTCCTGGCTTCGTGCGGCGACGACGTTGAGCATCTTTTCGGTGGCGATTACGGCGGCCGCGAGTTGGTCGGAATCCACCGCCAGTGTCGAGAAGGATTCCTCGCCTGCTCGGCCCCGCCAGGTGATCAGGGTTTCGACCAGCGCGCTGGTTCGTCCGCCAGGCGGGATGCGCACCCGGAAATCCTGGAGCTTCGGAACGTCGAGTCCGAACTTCTTTGCAGCCTTTTTGAGCGCGTTCATGAAGGCGTCGTAGCCGCCGTCGCCACTGGCCTTCGCGGATACGCTTTCGCCTCGGAAGGCCAGCTCTACGCTCGCCTCGGGTGCGCGATCGCTCGCGACGGAGACATCGTAGCGCTCGATCCGCAGCAGGTTCTCGCGCGGTGTCTTGAGCACGTCGGCGATGATGAAGCGCAGGTCTTCCGGCACGACCGTGTGTTTCTTGTCGCCGAGGCTGACGATGCGGGCGAGCACGAGATCGCGTTCTTTCTCCTCCAGTTCGATGCCGAGCTCGGCCAGGTTCTGATCCAGGGAAGCCTTGCCCGAGAGCTTGCCGAGCGCATAGCGACGCTTTCGCCCGAAGCGTGCGGGTACCAGCCGGTTCTCGTAGAGATCTCCCTTGGCATCGCCGTCCGCGTGAATCCCGGCCGTTTGTGTGAACACATCCCGCCCGACGATTGGAGTATTCGCTGCCACTTCCTTGCCGCTGAAGATTTCCACGAGACGGGAGACACCTACCAGCCGTGATTCGTTCACGCCGGTGATGAACGGCCCATGATCGTGGAGGGCGGCGACGGCTTCGGAGAGCCGCGCGTTGCCCGCCCGCTCCCCGAGCCCATTCACGCTGGTGTGGACCCCTCGCGCGCCCATTTCGACGGCGGCCAGGACATTCGCCGTCGAGAACCCGTAGTCATTGTGGCAATGGTATTCGAAGTGCACATCGGGGAAGCTCGCGACCATCAAGTCGATCCCCCGCCGGACATCTCGTGGCGCTTGGATGCCGAGCGTATCCGCAAGGAACACCCGATCCACCCGGTGTTCGCCGAGTGTGCGCAACATCGCGAAGACGTACTCCGGGCTGTCCGTCACGCCACTCGACCAGTCTTCCAGGTAGACGTTCGTGCGCACGCGACGCTTTCGCGCGTAGCTGAGGGTTTCGGCGACCTTCTTGCGATGCTGCTCCGGCGCCATGCGCAGCTGGGTCGTGCAATGATGCTCGGAGCCCTTCACGAGCAGGTTGAGCACGCGACCGCCGGTCTCATGGAGCCAATCGACGCTCTTGGTGCCGTCGCAGTAGCCGAGCATCTCCACCCGGCGCAGCATGCCAGCACGTTTTGCCCAGCGGCAGATCTTGCGGGCGGCCTCGCGCTCGCCCTCCGAGACCCGGGTGCCCGCGATTTCGATGCGGTCCACACCCACATCGGCCAACAGGGCGCGAGCGAGTTGGAGCTTCTCCTCCGGGGTGTAGGCGATCTCCGGTGTCTGCTCGCCATCCCGCAGGGTGGTGTCCATCACCTCGATCTGCCGCTTTTGCGGCTCGCTCATTCGGTCGGGCCCTCCGCGAACGGTAGACTCTACCCATGTCAGAAGACTCCCGCCCCGCGATGGGCGGCTACGAAGGTGTGGTAGGCCCGGACGAGGATGGTTGGCGGCTGGATGCGTTCCTGGCGGCTTCCCTGGGGATCTCCCGGGCAGGGGCGCGCAGGGCCCTTTCTCGCGGCACGGTCACCTGGCGCGAGCGCCCAGCGGGGCTCGATGCCAAGGGTGCACCGATTGCCGAAGGCGATCGGATCCAGGTGGCGCGGGAGCCGGATCCCAGCGAGGCGCCGCCTCGGCCCGAGCCCGATCTACCGCTCGAGATCGTCGCCACGGGCGACGGTTGGCTCGCGCTCGACAAACCCGCCGGCACGCCCGTGCATCCCCTCCAGGTCGATGAGGGCGGCTCGCTGGCCAATGCGCTGGTGGCGCGTCATCCGGAACTCATCGGGGTGGGCGAAGGGGGCTTGCGCAGCGGGGTCGTGCATCGTCTCGATGTGGATACCTCGGGTGTCTTGTTGTTCGCGGTGCAAGAGGAGGCCTGGCAGCGGCTTCGCGAGGCGTTCCGGAGTCATAAGGTCGAGAAGACCTATCTCGCCATCGTCGCTGGCCGGCTCGAGGGCGAGGGCGAGCTGGCCTTGCAACTGAGTGTGGGGCGCCACCGGCCTGCAAAGGTCCGCGTGCTCTCGGAGGATGATGCGCGGCCTGGCCGCGGCCGCCCGACCCGCACGCGTTGGCGCTCGCTTGCAGCGACCGACGAAGCCAGCCTGGTCGAGGCCCGGCCGACGACCGGCTTCTTGCACCAGATTCGTGCCAGCCTGGCACACCTGGGCCATCCGATCCTGGGCGACTCCCGCTACGACGGTCCGGAGCACGCGTTGGCGCCTCGCCAGATGCTTCACGCTCAGCGGGTTCGTTGGAAAGACGTGGAGGCCAGCTGCGAGCCGCCGGCCGATTTCGCCGCTGCGCTGCACGGACTTGGCCTGGAGAGCTGAGCCCGCGATGCAGCCGACGAACGTTCTGATCGTCGTCGCCTCCGATTCGGGTCGCACCCTGCGCATGGCAGAAGCGCTGGCTGAGGGCGCGGGAGAGATCAGCGAGACGGTGACCGTGACGAGTGCCGCCGAGGCCCAGAACGAGCAGCTACTTGCCGCCGATGCGATCGTGCTCGGCAGTGGCGTGCACATGGCGGGCATGGAGTCCTCGATGCGCGCTCACCCTGATTTCACTCCTGGCCACCCTGGCCGAGCACGGGCTCTTGCTGGTGCCGATGCACAACCGCCTCGACCACTTCGCAACCGCAGGCTGCCATTGGGGCCCCCTGGCCGAGACGAATCCCGGCACCGGAGCGCCTGGGCCCACCGAGACGCAGCTGGCCTCCGCCCGGGCGCATGGG
>JAFDCZ010000045.1 GCA_019312665.1 Deltaproteobacteria bacterium
ATCGTGTTGCCTCCGGAAAGTCCGATGCGTTGGCGCAGTTCCCGGCTCAGCTCGGCGCGCGTGGCGCCGGAAAGGCTCTGCTGCCAGTTGCATTGGGTGCGCAGGAAAGAGCGCGCGTAGAAGGCGAAGAGCAGCCACCGCTCGCGCGCCTGGCTGCGATTCTCGCCAGAGGTATGCCACATCCGACCGTGCATCAGAATGACGGATCCAGCCTTGGCTTCGAACGCACGCATGCCCTCCTTCGGGTCGGCCGGTACATCCGAGAAGCGGGTGATGCGGTGGCTGCCCGGGAGGTAGCGGGTGGCGCCATTCTCCTCGTCCGTGTCGTGCAGGCACCAGATTGCGTTGAGCGCGAAGATTTCGGGCCACGGTTCCGGCATCACGGTTGATTGGTCGCAATGCGCGTTCATCGATTGGCTGCCCGGTAGGGCGTTGTTGGCCGTGAAGTTCGAGAGCAGGGCGTCGCCCAGGATCGCATCCACGAGAGTGAGGACGCCCGGATGAACGGCGAGGTCGCGACTGATCGGAACGTTCTCGATCAGGTCGTAGACCCGGATGTTCTGCCCACCCGGGTCGAGTGCTTCGAGGCGCGTCGGCATCCCGGCTTCGGCCGCGCGGCTCGCGGCGAGATCCAGCTGGGTGCGCGCTGCTTCGAGCTGCTCCTCAGAGAGCACGCCGCCCATGATCGCGAATCCGTCGGTCTCGAAGTGCGCGAGCAGCTCCTGGTTCCGTTCTCCCTGGGAGTTGGCTGCGTCGCGGGGCAAGACCATGCCATAGGATCATCCAACCGGTGCCGGTTGCAAGAGCGGGCTTCCCAGCGAGGCTCCGGGCCACCCGGATCGGCTACGATCCCGTGATGCCCAACCAACTCCCCGCCCTGGCTCTGGCCGCCGTCCCTGGCCGCCGCAAGAAGACCCTGGATCTGGCCGGAGAGATCGAGAAGCGCGGCTTTTCTGGCATCTATTGTGCGAGCTTCGGGGATGGCTTGGGCCTGTGCGAGGCGCTGGCATTCGCCACGGAGCACATCGCGATCGGTACCTCGATCGTCAACATGTATTCGCGTCATGCCAGCGAGTACGCCCAGACAGGCAGCCTGATCCAGGAGCTTTCTGGCGGGCGCTTCCGGTTTGGCGTCGGCGTGAGCCACGACGCGATGAATCGACGTCTGGGTGTGACGACGGGCAAGCCGCTCGCCGACACCCGCGCTTTCGTCGAGGCGTTTCGCGGGACGCCTCGCGCTGGCGAGCTGCCGCCGATCGTTCTCGCGGCGCTTCGCAAGAAGATGATCGCCCTCTCGGGGGAGATCGGTGACGGTGTGGTCTTCGCCAACGTGGCTCGCTCTCATGTCCCCGATAGTTTGATGGCGTTGCCCGATGAGAAACGCCGCGACCCGACCTTCTTCATCGGCGACATGATTCCCACCTGCATCTCGGACGATCGAGAGGCGGCCGCCGCGGTCAACCGCAAGACGCTGACGATGTACCTGAACTTCCCCAACTACCGGAACTACTGGAAGGAAGCCGGCTATGTGGAGGAGATGCAGGCGGTGGAGAAGGCACTCGAGGCGAAGGAACGCGATCGCCTGCCGGAGCTGATGACCGACCGCTGGCTCGCGGATGTCTCCCTGTTTGGCTCGGTCTCCGAGGTGAGAGAGGGCGTCGAGGCCTGGTTCGATGCGGGTGTGAGTACGCCCATCCTGGTTCCTTCCTCTGCCGTCGGCAACCAGATGAAGGCTTTCGAGGAGCTGTTCGCTGCCTTCGCCTGATCAGGGCTCGCCCGCTGCACGATTGCGCCAGCAGCTCGCCCTGCCCGGCCTCCGGGTGATGCCGTGCTGTTGGGATGCATGGTCGGCACGCCTGATCGAACAAGCGGGCTTCGGGCTCACGTTCATGAGTGGCTTTGCTGTTTCGGCCACGCGTCTTGGCATGCCGGACACCGGCCTGATCTCCTACGCCGAGATGCTCGACCAGGGCCGCGACCTCTGCGATGCGGTGGACATCCCGGTGATCGGTGACGCCGACACGGGGTATGGGAACCCGTTGAACGTACAGCGCACGATTCGCGGTTACGCTCAGGCGGGCTTCGCTTGCGCGATGATCGAAGATCAACTCGCGCCGAAACGCTGCGGCCACACGGCGGGCAAAGATGTGGTGGAGCGCGCCGAAGCGCTCACGAGGTTCCGTGCTGCCGTCGAGGCCCGCACGGAGACCGGGCTCGATTTCCTGCTGATGGCGCGTACGGATGCGCGAACGACGCGCGGATTGGAGGAAGCGATCGATCGCGCGAAGGCGTTTCGCGATCTCGGTGCCGACGTGCTTTTCGTCGAGGCCCCCGCCAGCGAAGAGGAGCTGGCGCGCATCGCCCGGGAGCTCGAGGGCACACCTCTGATGGCCAACCTGGTCGAAGACGGAGACACGCCGATGCTCGCCCATGCCGAGCTCGAAGCGTTGGGTTTCAAGATTGCGGCCTATCCCCTGACCCTTCTCGAGGTCGCATCGAAGGCCATCAACGAGGCTCTCGCCGAGATGGCCTCGGGCGGCCACCCCCGAGACGATGCGCGGCTCTCCTTTTCGGAGCTGCGCGAGCTGGTGGGCTTCCCGGCCTACAACGCCGCCGAGGAGCGCTACCGAAACAAGGATTGAGCGCTCCGCGTCGGCGGTGTGCATTCCTTGCCGATCCCCCAGGGAGCGGGCCGGGGGTAAGTACCCGGTTTTGCTCGGCTCTCCGCCGACGCTCCTTGCGGCACGTGGCTTGCTCTCCTGTAGTGCAAGGAGGCTCGCATGTCCGTCCAAACCCTCGACGATTTCCGCTGGAACGTGCCCAATGCGCTCTCTGCACTTCGGCTGGCATTCGTGCCCAGCCTGCTGTGGGTCGCGTGGTTGGGAGAGGCACGCCTCTTCCTGGCCTTCGTCAGCGTCGCGCTGGCCTCCGATGTACTCGACGGCTGGGTCGCCCGCGCAACCGGCGAAGCCAGCGAGGCCGGCTGCGTTCTGGATAGCCGGGCCGATCTCGCCCTCTGGCTCGCGATGCCGCTCTGTACCTGGTGGCTCAGGCCCGACTTCGTGACAGGCGAGCTCCGCTGGGTCGCGCTACTTGGCGTTGCATTCATCTTGCCGATGGCCGTCGCCCGGCTCAAATTCCGCGCGCTCACGAGCTATCACACCTGGGGAGCCAAGCTCTCCTCGGTTCTAGTGGGAGGGGCCTTGTTGATCGCCTGGGCCGGTGGTCCCATTTGGCCGTTTCGCATTGCGGCGGCCATCGCGGTCGTCGCGCTGCTCGAAGAGATCGCCATCACCGCGGTTCTCGCTCAGCCCGCCGTCAACGTGAAGACCCTCTGGCACGTAGTCCAGGAGCGCTTGCGATAGAGTCGACGGCCATGCATAGCCGCCTTCTCGCGCCTCTCGTCTTCGCCGTGGCCTGCGCCGCGCCGCTACCTTCCGCTCAGGCACCGGGCTCTGGGGATCCGGCCCTGGATCTCCATCACGCCTCGATCGTCATCGATACCCACTCGGATACGACTCCCCGGTTCCAGGATCCGGATTGGCATTTCGACGAGCGCCACGAGACTGGCCACCAGGATCTGCCGCGCATGCGCGAGGGAGGGCTCGACGTCCAGTTCTGGTCGATCTACATGGGCAAGACTCCAGGGAAGGGCGCCGCAATCCGCGAGGCCGTGGAACGCATCGACGCTGTTCATCAACTTGTCGCCCGGCATCCGGAGGATCTGGCGCTCGCCTCCACAGCGGCGGACATCCGGCGCATCGTCGGCGAGGGCAAGATCGCCTGCCTGATGGGCGTCGAGGGTGGACATATCATCGAGGAAAGTCTGCCTGCTCTCCGCACGTTTCATCGCCTGGGCGTCCGGTACATGACGCTCACCCATTCGTTCCACACCAGCTGGGCGGATTCGTCGGGAACCACCGAGACCCCCGAGCCCGTTCACGGTGGGCTCACGGGCTTCGGCGAGGAAGTCGTCGCCGAGATGAACCGGCTCGGAATGATGGTCGATGTCTCCCATGTCTCCGACGACACCTTTCGCGATGTCCTGCGTGTGACGAAGGCGCCGGTGATCGCGTCGCATTCTTCCGCCCGTGCGGTCGCGGATCATCCCCGCAACCTCACCGATGAGATGCTGAAGGCATTGTCAGCCAACCGGGGCGTCGTGATGATCAACTTCTACCCCGCCTATATCGATACATCCCTCGTCGAACCGATGCGCGAGCTCTTCAAACGCATCGGACCAGAGTTGGCGCAGATCCGCGAAAAACATGCCGACGATCCGCTCGCACGGAGCCGCGCCTTCCGCGCCCGTCTGGCCAAGGAAGAAATTCCGCGCACTCCCCTCGACGTGCTGCTCGATCATTTCGACCATGCCATTCGTGTGGCCGGGCCCGACCACGTGGGAATTGGCGCGGACTGGGATGGCGTCCCCAGCATGCCCTACGAAATGGGGGATGTGAGCCAGCTTCCGAACCTGACCCGGGGCCTCCTCTCTCGTGGCCATTCGCCGGAGACCGTGCGCAAGGTGCTAGGCGAGAACCTGCTCCGCGTGATGGAAGAAGTGGAGGCGGCGGCCGCACCCTAGCTGTAGGACCTCACGAGGTTGTTGACCCGGGCGACTCCAGGCTCAGGCATGGGACGCGAAGCGGCGGTTCGAATGTTTGGATCGGCGCCTAACGCAGAAGGGCGCGGCCGATGACAGGGAGTTCGAGGATGGGCTTTACGCCTTCGAAGATCGGGAGCACCTGGGCGTCGACGACGTATCGGCTGATCGGGTATTCCTCGGCGTAGCCCCAGCCACCGTGCATGAGCTGGCCCTGTTGGCAGACCTCGACGGCGATGTCGCACGCAAGCAGCTTGGCCTGGGCGGCCAGGGGGCCGGCGGCGCGCTCGTCCTCGTCCATCGCTTCGGCTGCGGCGTAGGAAATGGCGCGGGCTGCGAAGAGCTTCGAGGCCATTCGGCCCAGGGTGTACTGGGTGAGCTGGAACTCGGAGATCGGATGCTGGAACTGTTTGCGATCGACGACGTATTTGGCTGTCTCCTCGAGTGCCGCCTGGGCGAGGCCACATCCGCGTCCGGCAGTCTGCAAGCGGCCCGCTGCGAAGCCGCCCATCTGGAGATAGAAGCCGCGCCCAAGGCCTTCTTCCAGTCCGACCAGGTTCGCACCGGGGACGCGGTAGTTCTCGAGGTTCAGGGTGAAGGAGTGCATGCCGCGGTAGCCCGGGGTGGCATCGGCCTTGCCGACCATCCGACCGCCACCGGGCTGCTTCATCTCGAACTCGTGGCCCGGGAAGGAATCCTTGGGCACGATGAAGAGGGACAGGCCCTTCTGCCGCTTCGACATGTCTGGATCCGTGCGCGCGAGCAGGGCCAACACGTCGGCCCGGCCGGCAAACGTGCACCAGGCCTTCGGCCCGTTGATGACCCAGTCGTCGCCGTCCCGGGTGGCGCGGCACTTCACGCCGGCCACGTCGCTACCGATATCCGGTTCCGTCACCGACACGCCCACCATGATCTCGCCGGAGGCGAGCTTGGGCAGCCAGTGCTTCTTCTGATCTTCGGTTCCGCCCTGGAGGAGCGCCTTGGTCAGGATTTCCGGGCGCGTGATCAGCGAACCGGCCGCCGCCAGCGAAGCGCGCGAGAGCTCTTCGGTGGTGAGGACCATCGCCAGGTTTCCCATCTCGTGGCCGCCGTACTCTTCCGGGATCGAAAGCCCGAAGTAGCCGAGTTCGCCCATTTTGGTGATGAACTCTTCCGGGATGTCCCGATCTTCGCGGTGGATGAACTCTGCGTGGGGGACGACCTCGTTCTCGGCGAATTCGCGCACGGAATCCCGCACCTGCTCCAGCATCTCGTCGAGCGCCGGCTCCGTGCGGCCCTTGGCCTCGATCGCAGCCCGGCCGATCTCGCGAAGCAGGCCTTCCTGGGTGCCCGCGCGAAGGAGCGCCCGCACGTCCGCGGGAAAAGCGGCTTCCTGCTCCGCGTCGCCCATCCCCAGGTCCGGAAGGATTCCGTCCAGGCGGTTGCGAACGTTCGTCACCAACTCGGCGACAGCGGCTACCGCGGTGGCCTCGTCGAGCTTGCGGCCCTCGGCGGCGGAAGTTTCGACGAAAGCGAGCACTTCCTGAGCAGCTCGTGCCTCGGTCGACGCGTAGGCGATGCGCTCGGTCAGGACCTGATGGTCATCGATGCCCTTGCCGTTCTGGGTCACCTCTCGTGTTTTCTCGAGGCAGGGGTCCAGAAGGGCCATCGCAGCGTCCAGCAGGGTGCGAGCGTCGCTCAGGGCCGGGGGGGTGCTCGGGGAGGTCATGTGACGTATCTCACTTTCTTCGGTCGGGGACCCCCTACTCTAGCGACGTAGGATGGCTCGCCCACTTGTGGCGACGTCCTGGGAGGGCAGAAGATGAAGCGGAATCGATTTCGATTGGGTGCTGGAATGGCGGTGCTGGTTCTGACGGGCTGGCTCATGGCTTGTGGAAGCGAGACAGCGCAGGATGCCATGGACGACGCGGCCTCGGCCGCCGGTGAGGCTGCGGAAGCGGCTGCCGAGATGGCGGACAAGACCGGAGAAGCCGCCAAGAAAGTTGGCGAGGCTGCCGTGGCCGCTGGGGCCGATGGCGTTGCGGCCGCTGCAGATGCTGCGAGTGATGTCGCGGAATCGGCAGAGGAGGCCGCAATGGCGATGGGCGAAGCCGCAACGCCTGCCGCCGATGAGGCGGTGGACGTTGCAGCCGATGCCGTCTCCGAAGACGCAGCGGACGCGGTCAAGGAGTAACCGGGAGGGCGTCAGCCCTCCAGGTAGCTCTGGAGCGTTTCGACAAGGGCCGGGCTGCCGAAGAGCAGCCCGAGCCCGCGTCCATCCGCACTGCGGTCGATCGTGACGCAACGCCCGCCGGCTTCGGGTACGAGGATCTGCGTCGCGGCAGCGTCCCAGGGGTTGAGTCCTACGTCCACCATGGCGTCGACGCCGCCGTGCAATACCTGGGCATGGCCGAACGCGTCCGTGTAGCCCCGGAAGATCGGGAAGTCCGCGACCATGCGGTCGAAGGCCGCCCGCTCACCGAACGCATCGAAACAGAAGGCGTCGCCGTGGGCGAACATGGCCTGCCTGGGATCACTCTCCTGGGAGACGTGAACCCGCTCCTGGCCGCGCCGCACACCCGCGCCCTTCCAGCCGACATAACGTTCCTGGAGGGCAGGCAGGTCGATCAGGCCGAGGACGGGTTCGCCGTCCTCGAGCAGGGCGATGATCGTGCTGAACAGGGCGATGCCTCGGCTGAACCCGATCGTTCCGTCGATCGGGTCGACCACCCAGCGAAGCCCTTCGCCACTGCCTTCGGAACCGAACTCTTCGCCCAAGATGCCGATCGTCGGGTCGAAGCCGCGCAGCACCGAACGGATGGCCTGCTCGGCGGATCGGTCCGCCTCCGTCACCGGCGAACCGTCGCTCTTGGTCTCGACCGCAACCCGACGGAAGCGGGGCAGGATCTCGCGCCGAGCGGCATCCGCGGCGGCGCAGGCGAAATCCGCGGCAGAGGTGAGGTCGAGGGGCATCGAGGCCGACTCTAACCGAGCCGGCCTTGGGAGGGGCCGTCCGGCAGGTTTTTTCATTCGTCCCTTCACGAGCGAAGTCACCCCGGCAGGGGATAGAATCGGCCCCATGACGGACAACCTCGCGCAGAAGCTGGGCTTCGCAGCCGACGATCGCATTGCGATCCCCCATGTCGATGACATCGGAATGTGTCATGCGGCCAACGAGGGCGGTTTCGCGGCGCTGCTCGACGGCCCCGCAACCTGCGGAAGCATCATGGTCCCTTGCCCTTGGTTCGGGGAAGCCGCGGAGCGCGCTCGGGCCCACCCCGATCTCGATCTGGGAGTCCATCTCACGCTCAACGCCGAATGGTCGGCCTACCGCTGGGGGCCTCTGGCCGGCCGCTCGGCGGTGCCGAGCTTGCTCGACGACGAGGGCTACCTCCCGCGTACCCTGGCCGAAGTCGCCGAGCACGCGGAGCCCGAGGAAGTGGCGGTCGAGTTGCGCGCGCAGGTCGTGATGGCGCTGGACGCCGGAATCGATGTCACGCATCTCGATGCGCATATGGGCACCGCTTTCCTGCCGAAGTTCTTGCCGGCCTACCAGGATCTCGCCATGGAGTTCCGGGTTCCGGTGCTGGCGGCTCGCCCAGACGAGGTGACACTCGAGGCCTCCGGCCTGGGCGGGGCCAAGCCGATCTTCGACGCCATGGCCGATGCCTTCGATGCAAAGGGCTACCCGGTGCTCGACGGTCTCGACGCGAACTCCCTCGGATTCGCCGAGGGGACAGGCGCTGCCCACAACCTGGCTCGTCTCGATGGCCTTGACGCGGGCGTCTCGTATGTCATCTGCCATCCGGCCGCGGATGGAGACGAGCTTCGCCGCATCACCCCGGATTCCGCGCACCAACGAGATTTTGAACGCAGCTTCTACGGTGGCCCGTCCGGCCGGAAAGCTCTGGAAGAGCGAGGCATTCAAACCCTGGGGATGCGGGCTTTGCGGGATCTCCTGCGAGCTCGTTAGTTCGGAATCTCGTTCAGCGTGTACCAGGCTTCTCGGATCCAGAGGCTTTCTCCCCGGGCCGAGCGCAGGCCCGGGCCGAGGCGCAGGTAGACGACGCGCCCGGGCTTCAGGTCCGCGAGATCGACGGTGAGGACACGCCGGTCGAGCGAGAGCCGCACATCCGTCACGAGCAGTTCTCGCAGATCGAATTTCGGCCCGCCGTAGCGGCTGCTCGGTACGTAGAACCAATCGCTGGCCGTGATGTCTGCCGTCGTTGGGGTCGTCTCCGCCGCGAGAGGTCGGGTCAGCTCGATCTCGAAGCCTCGGGGGGTTGCGCGGACGGCAAAGGGTTCGAACGCGGTTTCGTCGCCGAAACGGAGACGCTCGAGGCCGAACCAGGCTTTGCCAGGGTCGCCCCAGTTGCCCTTGCTGCCGATCTCGCCAACCACCAGGCTGCCGTCTGGAGCTTCGAGCAGGCGGTTGACGCCGCCTTCCAGGCCGGCGCTGAAGTGGAACGCGGCGCCCTGGAGATGTCCTCCGACCTCTTCGAGCACCACCCGTTTCAGCCCGCCGTTGTAGATGTCGCCGAACAGGATGTGCCCGGCGTAGGGGCCCCTGCGCAACACGACGGGCTGGGTGGGAGAGTTGCCGACTTCGTTCTGGGGCAGCCAGATCGTCGGCCGGGAGGGTTCCGGAAGCTCGCCTGTTTCGCCCGGTTGGCGCCAGCCGTGGAAGGAACCGCGTTCGACGAGCAACAACTTGCTGGCCGGAAGCCAGTCGCCCTGGTTGTCGGTGACGAGCAGGCCTCGGTCCGGTAGCCACGAGACCCCGTTGGGCGTCCGGAACCCGTCCGCGAACCGCTCGAATGAGCCATCGGCCAACGAAACACGGAAAGCCACGCCGCGGTCGGGCGTCTGGTCAGGGCAGCTCTTGCCGCCAGGCATGACGCATACCGAGAGTGTGCCGTAGAGGTACCCGGCGTCGTGGGCGAGGCCGAAGCCGAACTCGTGGAAATTGGAAGTCACCTCCCACGCCTGGCTCACCGCCTGGTACTCGTCGATCCAGTCGTCGCCATCGACGTCGACGAGGCGGGTGACTTCCTGCTTCTGCATGACGTAGATGCTTCCGTCGACGACCGTGATGCCGAGTGGTTCCTGGAGGCCTTCGGCAATGCGGGTCACCTCGACTTCGGCGCCCGGGCCCTGCCAATCGGCTACGAGAAAGACCGCACCATCCGCATCCCAGGTTGCGACGACCAGACGCCCGTCCGGAAGGATGCCGAGCCCGCCGACTTTCGGTGTGAAGCCCTCCGGAAGAATGCGTGTCGCCTGGAGTGAAGGGTGCAGCTCTTCGGGTCGTGGTAGAACGGAGGTATCGTAGGTCCAGGCATACCGGGCCCGCGCGGCTGCATCTGCACCGATGGTCATTTCGGCCTGCGGTGTGATCGCAAGGATGTGGCGCGCGATGGTCGCGGCTTGCGCCCGAGAGAGATCGGGATGCGGCGGCATGGCTCCCTGCCCCCAACGATTCGCTCCGCCATTCAGGATGGTCGTCGCCAGCTGCTCGGTGATGGTCTCCTTCGGTTCGTTCGCATAGCGTAATGCGATCTCCGACCAGGCCGGCCCCACCAGACGCTCGTCTCGTGCATGGCAGGTGATGCAGTCACTGCCCTCGATCCAGGCCTCGGCGCGTGATACCGCCTTGGTCGTGCCGGCGCGTCTACGGCGTTCGAGGGGCCAGCCGGGAGCATCGAACCACTGGGTAAGGGTCGTCTCACCCTCTTCCAGCAGGAGGCGCCCGTCTTCCAGTGTGCCACCCTCGTTCTCGAAGCTCGTGGCACCGGGGCGAAGGGTCAACGCGAGCTGAAGCTGCTCGGGATTCGACTCGAATCGGAATCGTCGCTCCAGCCCAAGCATTTCTGCGTTGCGCACGAGCTCTGGCGATTCGCGAATACGGGCCATCCGGCCTGCGTGGCTC
Source organism: Deltaproteobacteria bacterium (assembly GCA_019312665.1). GTDB lineage: Bacteria > Myxococcota_A > UBA9160 > UBA9160 > UBA6930. The sequence continues at coordinate 10,512 of JAFDCZ010000045.1, forward strand.
AGCTCGTAGAGGAGATAGGCTCGCCCGGTCTCGGGCGCGACGCCGTGGCCCAGGTAGCGGAGATCGGGAATCACCCATTCCGCTCCTTCTGCCACGCGCCAATCGCTCTCATCCGGATGTCGCAGATACGCGGCGCCTGTGCTCACCGGTTCCGGGCCGTGCCGCATGTCGTAGACGGCACCGGTTTGTTCGAGCTCGCCCCGCCAGAGCTGATACAGGGATCCCGTCTCGGTGCCGTAGGAGAGCCAGATCCCCGGAGCCAGGGCGAGCTGCAACATGCGGGGCCGTCCGTCGAGCGAGCTGCGCAGGATCCAGGGCGCATGCCCGCGGCCGGGGACGAGCTTCCGGCCGAAGCCCGCGCGATCGACCGCCAGTGGTGGGAACAACTCGTACCGCGCAGCAACGAGGAGTTCCCAGGTCGTGAGCGAGCGAATCGTGGCCTGGGTTTCTTCTGGTTGGTCGCGTAGCCAGAATTGGAAGGCTACGGCGATCCCCAGTCCGAGCAGCAAGACCAGGCACGTTGCGATGAGAAGGACGCGCCTCAGCATGGACATCGAGCAACAGGGTGCCGCGGGTGGACGGGTTTGTCAGCGGGCATCGCGGCGAGGCCTGGAGCGTGGGATGCTCTCGGAATGGAAGACCCTCTTGCCGGCCTGCACGTCGAACAGCACGGGACGGGACCGGCGCTGGTGTTGGCGCACGGGTTTGCGGGTAGTGCCCGGAACTGGCGGCCCCAGGTGCGCGCGCTGCGGGAGAGCCACAGGGTCGTCGTGTACGATTCCCGCGGTCATGCCCGCAGCGATGCGCCAGAAGATCCGAAGGTCTATTCCGAGGCGGCGTTGGTGCGGGATCTCGGCGCCATCGTGGGCGCGTGCGGGGATGCCCATCCGGTCGTGGGGGGGCTCTCGATGGGCGCGGCCGTCGCCCTGGCGTGGGCGCTGGCAGAGCCCGCAACTCCGCGAGGGCTCATTCTGGCCTCACTTCCCGCTGGCCCTGGCAGCGGGCGAGGTGTCTCGGCCCATTCGGAAGCCTTCGCCGCGGCCCTCGATCTCGAAGGCGTGGACGCCGCCGGCGCCCGGTTCGCGTGGGGTCCCGGGTCGGGCCTCGACGAACTCGGCGCAGCCCTGGTGCGCCAGGGCTTCCTCGAGCATCCGCCCCATGGTCTCGCCCATATCCTTCGCGAATTCCTGGGTCGTCGTGCCACACCGGCTGAGCTTGCGCCTCGGCTGCAGGCCTTGAACGTGCCGACCCTGGTTCTCGCCGGAGAGCTGGACAAAGCCTCCCTGCCGGCCTCTCGCGAGCTGGCCGGCCTGCTGCCGCGGGCCCGACTCGAGGTGATCCCGGCGGCCGGACATGTCGTGAACCTCGCGCAGCCGGCCGCCGTAAACTCTGTCATCCACGCCTTTCTTGTCGCCCTCGATGGAGAAGAAGATTGATCGGACGCATCGCAATGCTCGGCTTGTTCCTGTTGGCTTCTGCCGCGCTGGCGGAGGAAGACACGACGTGGCTTCATTGGGGCGGTGATGCCGGCGGGATGCGTTATGCCGAGCTCGAAGAGATCACGCCCCAGAATGTGAGCGAGCTGGAAGAGCTCTGGACCTGGCGTCACGGCGACGTGTCTGATGGCTCCGAGCCCTTCAAGACGACCAGTGCCTTCCAACTCACGCCTCTACTGGTCGAGGGAACGCTCTTCGGCTGCACGCCCTTCAGCCGGGTCTTCGCGCTGGACCCGCTCACCGGCAAGGAGAAGTGGATCTTCGATCCGGAGATCGATCGGTACGCGAAATGGGCCAATCAGCTCGTGTGTCGGGGTGTGGCCAGCTGGATCGATCCGCAAGCCGAGGCGGGCGCGACCTGTCGCCACCGCATCCTCACCAACACGGTCGACGCACGGTTGTTCGCGCTGGATGCAGCCACTGGCAAGCCTTGCCCGGGCTTCGGAGACGCTGGCCGGGTGGATCTGAACCCGGGCGTCGGCGAAACACGTTGGAAGGGGGAATATCAGCTCACGTCCGCGCCGACCCTCGCGGGTGACCTGGTGGTCGTCGGGTCGGCTGTCAGCGACGGATCGAGGATCGAGGCACCTTCCGGAGTGATTCGCGCGTTCGACGTACGTACCGGAGCGATGGTCTGGGCCTGGGATCTGTCGCCCCCGGAGGAGCCTGGCGGCAAGCGAGAGCCCGAGACGGGCTGGATGCTCTCGACGCCTAACGTATGGGCACCCATGTCCTACGACGCGGAGCGGGATCTGCTCTTCGTTCCAACCGGAAATCCCACGCCCGATTACACCAGCGCCCACCGCCAGGGGTTGGACCACTACGGCAGCAGCACGGTGGCGTTGCACGCGCGTACGGGCAAGGTGGCGTGGGCGTTCCAGACCGTGCACCACGACGTCTGGGATCTCGATCTTCCCGCGCAACCCGTGCTCTTCCCCTTGCGCCGTGGTAGAAGCGTGATCCCAGCCCTGGTGCAGCCGACCAAGAGCAGTCATCTCTTCATTCTCGATCGCAGGACTGGCGAGCCGCTCTTTCCCGTGGAGGAGCGGCCGGTTCCGCAGGGGGGAGAAGAAGGTTTCGTGCTGTCGCCGACACAGCCTTTCCCGCTGAAGCCGCCGCCGCTCATGCGCATGGAGATTGCTCCCGAAGATGCGTGGGGCCTCACGTTCTGGGATCGGGGAAAATGCCGAGAGAAGATCGAGGCGCTCCGCTCCGATGGTGCCTTCACCCCGCCTAGCGTGCAGGGCAGCATCATGATTCCCGGGAACGCTGGCGGTACGAACTGGGGCGGCGTCGCAATCGACCCCGAGCGTCAACTGCTCCTGGCGAATGTCATGGACCTCCCTTGGGTCGTGACGCTCTTCTCGAGATCCGATTTCGAGAAGGCCCTGGAAGCGCGCCGGTCCGGAGTGGAATACGCACCGCAGGAAGGCACCGCCTGGGGCATGAGCCGCGAGATGTTGTCCTCACCCCTTGGCATCCCATGCAACCCGCCGCCCTGGGGGACCCTCAACGCGATCGATCTGCAGACCGGCGATCTGCGCTGGAGCATTCCGATTGGCCAGCTTCCGTTGATCGGTGATATCGGACTGCCGAACCTTGGTGGGCCGCTCGTCACGAAGAGCGGCCTCGTCTTTCTGGCGGCAACATTCGACTCGGTGTTCCGGGCCTTCGATATCGAGACGGGCCAGGAGCTATGGGAAGCTTCACTTCCGGCAGGTGGACATGCGGTTCCCATGACCTTCCGGGTCGGCGGACGCCAGATCGTGGTGATCGCCGCCGGAGGCTACGGCCGCATCCCCGTCGACATGGGAGACAGCCTGGTCGCCTACGCCCTTCCCGCCGATTGAGCCGCGGCATCAAGGACCCGGCGCCTTCCGAGGGCACCGGGGAAAACCAGGATCGAGAAGATGCGTTCGAGGCCGGTCATGGGCATCGGTTAGGATAGCGGCGGTCATGCGTATCGAGCCGCTGTTCAGCGCGGATCAGATCCAGGAGCGAGTGCGAGAGCTCGCTGGCCGCCTGGCGCGGGACTACGCTGATGCGCCGCTCACGGTCATCTGCATCGCCGAGGGGGCCCGGCGCTTCGTCGACGATCTCCTGCGTCAGCTCGCGCAGCGAGGGGTCGAGCCCGAGCGTCTCGATGTCCGCGCGGAGCGCACGGAGGGGACGACCCTCGGGCCCGTGCAGGTGGAACATTTCGACCCGGAAGGCCTGGAAGGGCGCGACGTGCTCGTGGCCGATGACATCGCCGACGAAGGCGCAACGCTGCAGGCCGTTCTCGAGATCGTGTCGCTGGGCGAGCCGCGCTCCATGCGCACCGCCGTCCTGATCGACAAACGCGAGCGCCGCCGGGAGCTCGTCACGATTGACTACGCAGCCTTCGAGCTCGAGGCCGGTTGGGTGATCGGCTACGGCATGGACGTCGACGGCGAGTACCGCGAGCTCGATTGGATTGGCTTGTTGAAGGACGATCGGTTCTAGCACGTCCCCGGTTCCGGACGCGGCCGGACCGGTAGGAGGAAGATCGTGATGGCTCCGCATCTGCGAGCGCTCGGGTACGCATGGCTCCTCATGCTGGTTCCGCTGGCGGGGAGCGCCGAAGACCCCAAGCCAGGCGCTGTCGATGCGCGGCTCTATACGGTTGCTTCGCGAGGAACGCACCGGCTGCTGGTCTACCGGATCTGCTCACCCGAGCATTGTTGGAGCCAGAGCTACCTGCAATGGCTCGAACAGACGTCTCCAGAGCCGATCGTGAAGGCCACCACGCCGGTCACGGAGCTCGGCTATGGGAGCTTCGTCACCTCCGCGAGGTGGACCCTTGCCAGGGACGAGCCGCAGCTCGAGGTCCGGGTTGCACCCTCCCACGGCGAGCAACCCGAGCGGACGCGGATCGTCATCCCTCGGGAGGCCGGAGGCTACGTCACGCGCTGGAAGGAGGGTGGCGCCGCCGGCAGGGCAGCTGGGGGAAGTTAGGTCCACGAGCGATCAGCTCGCCTCGTAGCTCCCGGCAAGTCTCGGTGTCGTGTTCACGCCACTGTATCAGGTTCATTCTGGATGCCTGTCTGCACGCGCTCGAGCACCTGGTCGAAGGCCTGCTCGGACGGAAGCCATGAGCTCCCGATGCGGAAACACCGGCCCGGGAACGAGAGAGTGAGCAACCGCTCGCTCCCAATCTCCACCACGGCGGCTTCCGCGAGTTGGAGGTAGGGAATCAGGACTTCGTCCGCCGACCAGAAACCACTCGGCAGCAGAATCCCTTCTTCGACGAAGCCGACCCGCTGGCTGAGCCAGATTCTCTTCCAGGCAAGAGCGCACGCGGTTGGAAAGATGGCCAGACCCATCCACGCCGAAACCACGGAGTAGAAGAGGGTCGCGTTCGCGGGCGTCAGCTTTAGAACGCCTTGAAGGATGAGGCCTTTCTGGTTCGTCAACGCGAGCGTCAGGAAGCCCAGGGTCAGAGCGATGGAAGGTCCGATGAACCCGATCGCGCGACCCGGGCTCAAACGAAGCGGGGCCTCAAAGAGAGTGGGCCTGCGGGACGACGTGTTCGGCATGGACGGACTCTCCGGGTTGTTCAATCCGTAGGTCACGTTCGGCCCACAGGAGGTTCAACACGGGAAGAACCGCATGGGGAGAGCCGGGATGGGCGCCTGGCGGAGGAGCGCCTTCACCCGACAGCGGGAGTCCGCCCGCCTTCAGACTTTGCCTAGCGCGCGCAAGCGCCGGAACGGATAGATCCCGGTGCCGTGCCCATCACTCCATTCGATCTGGAGCGCGTAACGCCCGACCGGCTCGATGCGCAGCGGACGGACATCCTCGGGAACCGATGCCGGGTCGAGGCGGTCTTCGCCGGTCCACTCGTCGATGCACTGGGCACAGCCACAGGCCAGGCGCAGGGCTCGGACTTCGTAGTGGTGGACCGCTCCATCGGCCCATTCGATGCGTAGCTCTCGGGGCCCCGCCTGGCCGATCTCCGTCGGTGTGGTGGCCAGGCTGGGTGCGTCGTCGGACATGCAGACCGATGCTAGCCTGCGCCCCCCATGACGACACCGAACTCCGACGCCATTTCCATTCTCGGGGGAACGGGCGACCAGGGCCTCGGCTTGGCGCTGCGCTTCGCCAAGGCGGGTCGCCCCGTCGTGATCGGCTCCCGCAAGGAAGATCGCGCCCTGGCCGCCGCCGCTGAGGTGAAGCAGAAGGTGCCCGGTGCCGAGGTCAGCGGCTTCGAGAACAGCGAGGCCACGCCGAAAGCCCGGATCGTGATCCTCTCCGTGCCTTTCGAGCACACGGCAGGCACGGTCAAGGCGATCAAGGAGGCGCTCCAGCCCGGCCAGATCGTCGTCTCGATGGCGGTGCCCCTGGCCACGGCCATCGGCGATGGGGCCGTTCGCACCCTCGGCATCTGGCAGGGCTCCGCGGCCGAGATGGTGAAGACCCTCGTCCCCAAGGGCGTCGAGGTCGTGTCGGCATTCCAGAACGTTTCGGCCCATCGTCTGCAGGAGCTGGCCGACCCGGTCGAATGCGACGTACTCGTCTCCGGGGCCAAGGATGCCCGCGACGAGGTCTCGGCGCTCTGCGAGCTCGTGCCTGGCCTGCGCGCCATCAACGGCGGTCCGCTCTCGAATGCGAAGATCGTCGAGGAGATGACGGCGCTGCTGATCGGCCTGAACATCCGATACAAGGTGAAGGAAGGGCTGGGCTTCCGGTTGACCGGGCTGCCCGAATGACGGGGCTCGCGGCCCAGGCCAAGGCGAGCTTCGCCAGCCACCTCACCGAGAATCCCTACCCGGGCCGCGGGCTGGTGATCGGCCACGAGGCTTCTGGAGAGGCCTGGCTGCAGGTCTATTGGATCATGGGGCGCAGCCCCAACAGTCAGAACCGCATCTTCGTCGCTGAGGGGCCCGAGCTTCGCACCGAGCCCCACGATGCGAGCGCGGTCGAGGATCCCTCTCTCATCATCTACGAGGCGATGCTCGAGCTGCCTGGGCTGTACGTCGTGTCCAACGGCGATCAGACTCGGACCGTGGCGGATGCGCTTGCCAGCGGCGGTAGCTTCGAGGCCGCGCTCGCAACCCGGGAACGAGAGCCGGATGCACCCAACTTCACGCCGCGCATCAGCGGGCTGCTCGACCTGCGCGGCGCCGAGGCAGGTGTGGCCCTTTCGATCCTGCGCGCCAACGATGCCGACCCGGCGTTGACCGATCGCATCACCTTCCGCCCAGCGTCACCGCCGCCCGGGTTGGGCGTTGCCCTGACCACCTACCAAGGTGACGGTTCGCCGCTTCCTTCCTTTCGAGGTGATCCACTGTGGCTGCCCCTGGATGGAGACGCGGAGGCCGTGGCGGATCGCTATTGGGATGCCCTCGATCGTGGCAATCGAGTCGCTCTCGCAGTGAAGCGCATCCCGACCGACGCTGGCGCAAGCCAGATCTGGATCCGAAATCGCCACGCCTGAAGCCCGTTCCTGACGCGACGCGTCGGCGTGATGCGTCAAGTCTTTGATATCAGGCGGTTACGGCAGTCATCTGCCGGTGCGAAGGGAACCCCTCCTCCAGGTGCCGAAAACCCCTACCTCGACGGACCCAGAAACACGAGGTGTTGTGGTACTCTGGGTCGACCAACACAAGATTTAGTGGTTGGGCGCACTTTTTTCATTGACTCACGGAGGCTGATCCAGCTAAGACAGTCTCTACGGGGATGATCTCCTTTCGACGGCCTGGGGGGTTCGATAACAGGCGGTTGTCGAGGGGATGTGAGCTTGCGGTGGGAAGGAGGACCTGCCCTGGCTCGGGGGCCCCGGGTTTTACCCGGGGCCTCTCTCGTCTCCAGAGTTTGATTTCGCATCAAAGGTCCCATCGGGCCACGTTCGGTTCAGCAAGGTCATGAGCCAGGGAGAAGTAGTGGGCGACGGCGTTCGGCAGCAGGATCAGGATCAGGGGCAGGATCGGCACGACAACGGCAGTGAAGACAAGACCGGGCAGGGTGTGCTCGGCGCCGTCGGAGTCGAAGGTCAACGCAAAGGTCGACGCAAGCCGAAGGGTGTTCAGATCCCCCGTTCCTTCTCCACGGAGGGTGTTCATCCCTTCGACGAGGTCACCTGGGAGCAGCGCACGGCCACCATCGGCAACGAGCGCGGTGAAGTGATCTTCGAGCAGAAGGACGTCGAGATTCCCGCCGATTGGTCCCAGTTGGCCACGAACGTCGTCGTCTCCAAATACTTCCGCGGCCACCTCGATACCGCAGGCCGCGAGCGCAGTGTGAAGCAGCTGATCGGCCGCGTGGTCGATCGCATCCATGAGTGGGGCACCGAGGGCGGCTACTTCCGCACCCCCGCAGATGGCGAGCGCTTCAAGGACGAGCTCAGCCATCTGCTGGTCACCCAAAAGATGGCCTTCAACAGTCCGGTCTGGTTCAACCTGGGCGTGGACGATACGCCCCAGCAAGCCAGTGCCTGCTTCATCAACTCGGTCCAGGACACCATGGAATCGATCATGGACCTGGCCAAGACCGAGGCCATGCTCTTCAAGGGCGGTTCGGGCACGGGCTCGAATGTGTCCTCCATCCGCTCCTCCAGGGAGATCCTGGCAGGCGGCGGAACGGCCTCGGGCCCGGTCTCCTTCATGCGCGGTCTCGATTCCTTCGCCGGTGTGATCAAATCCGGCGGCAAGACCCGGCGCGCGGCCAAGATGGTCATCCTGAACGTGGACCATCCGGACATCCGCGATTTCATCCACTGCAAGGCGACCGAAGAGAAGAAGGCCTGGGCGCTGATCGATGCCGGCTACGACGGCGGCTTCAACGTCCCCGGTGGTGCCTACGATTCCGTCTTCTTCCAGAATGCCAACCACTCGGTGCGGGTCAGCGACGATTTCATGCGCGCAGCCCAGGACGATCGGCCCTGGCAGACGCGGGCGGTGACGACGGGCGAGGTGGTCGAAACGATGCCCGCCAAGGAACTGCTCGATGAGATTTCCGAGGCGGCCCACGTCTGCGGCGATCCCGGCATGCAGTACGACACGAACATCAACCGCTGGAATCCGGTCAAGGCTTCCGGGCGCATCAACTCGAGCAATCCCTGCTCCGAGTACATGTTCCTGGACGACACGGCCTGCAACCTGGCCAGCCTGAACCTGTTGCAGTTCCAGACGGAAGCGGGTGGGTTCGATGTCGCCGCCTTCCAGCGTGCGGCGTCGCTGACGATCCTGGCCCAGGAGATCCTGGTCGATTTCGCCTCCTACCCGACCCAGCCGATCGCTCGGAACAGCCATCGCTATCGCCCGCTCGGCCTGGGCTACGCGAACCTGGGCGCGCTGCTGATGGCCCAGGGTCTGGCCTACGACAGCGAAGAGGGGCGCCGTCTCGCTGCGGCCATCACCTCACTGATGTGCGGTGAGGCCTACCGGACCAGCGCCGAAGTGGCCGAGGCGATGGGCCCGTTCCCGCGCTACGCCAAGAACAAGAAGTCCTTCCTCGAAGTGATCGCGATGCACCGGGATGCCGCCGAGGCGGTGCCGGCCGGCGGCCTGCAGGCCGATCTCTGGAAGGCCCAGCGCGCGGTCTGGGATGAGGCGCTCGAGCTTGGCCGCAAGCATGGTTACAAGAACGCCCAGGTCACGGTCCTGGCACCGACGGGCACCATCGCCTTCATGATGGATTGCGATACGACCGGCGTCGAGCCGGATATCGCGCTGGTGAAGTACAAGAAGCTCGTCGGCGGCGGCATGCTCAAGATCGTGAACGGCACCGTGCCGGCGGCTCTCGCGCACCTGGGCTACGAGGAGGCCGAGATCGCCGAGATCGTTGCCTACATCGACGAGAAGGAGACGATCGAAGGCGCGCCGCACCTGAAGGACGAGCACCTTTCGGTCTTCGATTGCGCGTTCCGCCCGATGAACGGCTTGCGCTCGATCGATTGGATGGGGCACATCCGGATGATGGGCGCGGTTCAGCCGTTCCTCTCCGGCGCGATCAGCAAGACGGTGAATCTGCCTTCCGAGGCCACGGTGGATGACCTTCGCCGGGCTTATGTCGAGGGCTGGAAGCTTGGCCTCAAGGCCCTCGCCGTCTACCGGGATGGCAGCAAGCGCACGCAGCCGCTGAATGCGGGCAAGGATGTGGAGGCAGGCAAGGTCGTCGATCTTGCCGAGCGCCGCGCCGTGCGTGTGAAGCTGCCGGACGAACGACAGAGTGTGACCCACAAGTTCTCGATCGCGGGCCACGAGGGCTACATCACCGTCGGCAGCTACGACGACGGCAAGCCCGGGGAACTCTTCCTCAAGATGGCCAAAGAGGGCAGCACGGTTTCGGGCCTGATGGATACGATCGGAATCATGACTTCGATGGCGCTCCAGTACGGCGTGCCGATGAAGGCTCTGGTCGACAAGTTCAGCCATACCCGTTTCGAGCCTTCCGGGTTTACGAACAACCCGAAGATCCCGATGGCGAAGTCGATCACCGACTACGTCTTCCGCTACCTCGGCAATCGTTTCCTTTCCGAGGAAGCCGTGGTCCCGGACGAGCAGGAGCGCGACGCGGAAGCGTCGGGCCTGGCGCCGGTTCCCCGAGCGGTGGTGGCGGGGGGCTCTGGCGGCGGCGCGGCCGATAGCCAGGCCACATTCGTCAACCAGGCCGATGCGCCGGCTTGTACCGAGTGCGGAAGCATTACGGTACGCAACGGTGCCTGTTACAAATGCCCGAACTGCGGAGCCTCGAACGGCTGCAGCTGAAGGACACGACAACGCGGCGTCTTGATCAGGGGGGTGAGAGACGCCGCGGAGCGCGGAGTCGGGTCCTAGTGGCCTGGCTCCGCGCTTCACGTTGGGCTGTGCGCGTCGCATCTGGTTCCGCGTTCAATGTCGGAGGAGGATTTCGATGATCAGATTCATGCGACACGTCCTGCTGTTCTGTGTGAGCGTCGCTGTCAGTGGTTGCATCACCTTGGAGATCCCGCTGTTCGGGGGCAGCGAGTGGGTGGAGCAGGTGGTCTACGGCGAGGGTGACGCCAAGATCCTGATGCTCGAGCTGGGCGGCACCCTCTCGACCCGCGGTGAAGCTGGGCGCTTCGGTTTCGGTGGCCGCGAGAGCATCGTGGCTCGCGTGCGGGAACAGTTGGAGCGGGCCGTCCATGACGACGAGATCAAGGCGCTCTTGCTGCGCATCGATAGCCCCGGCGGCACGGTCATCGCCAGCGAGATCCTCTACCGCGAAATCGTGCGCTTCAAGAAGGAAAAGGACGTGCCCGTCGTGGCACAGTTCATGGGGGTAGCGGCTTCCGGCGGCTACTACGTGGCGATGGCTGCGGATGAGGTGCGCGCCTATCCAAGCGCCATCACCGGTTCGATCGGGGTCATCATGGCCGGCGTGAACGTAGCCGGGCTGCTCGACAAGATCGGCGTGTCCAATCAGAGCTTGACCACGGGAGCGTTCAAGGATGCGGGTTCGCCGCTCCGCCCCATGCGCCCCGAAGAACGTGTCCAGCTCCAGACCATTCTCGAGGATCTGTTCGAGACCTTCCTCGACGTCGTCGAGCAGGGCCGACCCGAGCTCGATCGCCCCGCCATCGAGAAGCTGGCCGATGGCCGCATCTACAGCGCGAAGCAAGCCCAGGAGGCCGGGCTGGTGGATGCACTCGGCGACCTGCCCGAGGCGGTGGCTGCGACCCTCGAACGCGCCAAGCTCGAGGAGGCGAGGCTGGTCATCTATCACCGAGGCAACGAGGCTCGGGAGAATCTCTTCTCCGGCGAGGCCCAGAGCCCAGCGCCTAGCGGCCTGCTGGAATTGGTTCAGGGCGCCGGTCGACCCGCTTTCCTCTACATGTGGGCGCCCTGGTAGGGTTCAGGTGACAGCTCGGTGACGGCCCGATGGCGCATTCGGGAAGAGCGCTGCAGGACGGGGATTCGCGGCGCCTCCCGACCTCGGGGTGGCTACCCTCTTCGCCATGGCAGAGCGCGTCCTGATCGTCGACGACGAGCCGGACCTCCTCGAGCTGGTCCGTTTCCACCTGGCCCAGGCTGGCTACGAAGTTGCCGTGAGTCAATCGGGCCGGGAAGGCCTCGAGCAGGTACGGCGAAGCCCTCCGGACCTGCTGATCCTGGATTTGATGCTTCCGGATCTGCCTGGGACGGAAGTCTGTCGAAAGATCCGCGCTGATCCCAAGCTGGCGGGTCTCCCCATCCTGATGCTCACCGCCAAGAGCGAGGAGGTCGACCGGGTCGTCGGCTTCGAGCTGGGTGCCGATGACTACGTGGCCAAACCCTTCAGCCCCCGGGAGCTGACCCTGAGGGTCGGTGCGATCCTGCGCCGGGTTCACCAGGAGCCTGCGGCGGAAGGCGCGTTCGAGCGCGGCGGGCTCCACCTCGATCCGGCGCGTCATCGTTGCGAGGTGGGCGGCCAGGAGGTCGACCTCACGGCCAAGGAGTTTCGACTTCTGGAGACCCTCATGCGACGCCCGGGTCGGGTCATGAGCCGCCAGCTCCTGCTCGACGAAGCGTGGGGAGCCGATATTGCGGTGACCGAGCGCACGATTGACACGCATCTGAAGCGTCTGCGGGAGAAGCTCGGCGCAGCCGGCGAACTGATCGAAACCGTGCGGGGTGTCGGCTACCGCTTCGCGGACGGGTGAGGTTGCCTCCGTCATGAGGCCGTTGTTCGGAAAGATCGCAGGACTCCTCGTGGGTTGGGTCGTCGTCAGCTTGGTGTTGGCAGGCGTCTTGCTCGACGCCTCATTCGTGCATGCAGAAGGGACGGAGGGCCTTTCCTCTGCCCTGTTGTGGGCAGGGTTGGGCGGCGTGGTTCTCGCCCTGGTGGCCGCCTTCGGCGTCATGCGCATACTCGGTGGCACGCTGGACGAACTCCGTGAGGCCCTGCACCGTCTGGCGGAGGGCACACTCCGTCAACGCCTTCCCTGGCATGCTCGTGATGCCCTCGGTGAGATCGCCCGCTCCGTTCAGCGGATTTCCGAGCAAAGTCGCGGGGCCGTCGCGGAGGTGACCTCCGAGAAGGAGCGCCTCCAGGCCATGCTCCAGGGCATGGTCGAAGGTGTACTCGTGCTCGATCCCGAGGGTCGGGTGGTGCTCGCCAATCCCCGGCTTCGAGAGTTCTTCGATGTCTGGGGAGAAGTCGAGGGGAAAAGCCTGTTCGAGTTGATTCGCCGCGATGATCTGGTGACGGCACTCGACGCAGCATCGACGAGCGCCGGTCCGGTGACCCGGGAATTCAACCTGGGCGGAGCCGATGAGCGCTTTCTGCAAATGCATGCGGTTCGTTTTCCGAGTGAGGGCGCGGTGCTGGGGACGGTTGCGGTCTTCCACGATCTCTCCGAGGTGCGCAGGCTCGAACGGGTCCGGCAGGAGTTCGTGGCCAATGTGTCTCACGAGCTGAGGACTCCGCTGACTGCGATTCGCGGCTTCGCCGAAACCCTGCAACACGAGGGCCTCGACGAAGCGCAACGCACCCAATACACCGACGTCATCCTGCGTCACTCGGATCGCCTCTCCGCGTTGATCGAAGATCTGCTCGAGCTCTCGCGGATCGAGGGGGGGCGTCAGCTTTCGCAGCGGAGTGAGGTCGCGATCGCCGAGGTCGCACGGGCATTGCTGCAAGATCTGAAGCCACGCTTCGACGCCAGCGGTCTGGAGGCCCGTGTCGAGGCAGAGACCGAGTCCGTCGCCCTGGCCGATCGTCGTGCCGTCGAGCAGATCCTGCTCAACCTGCTCGACAACGCCATCAAGTACAGCGCGCCGGGGGGGACGGTCGTGGTCGAGGTCGGTGAATCTCGCGGGCGCGTTCAGCTCGCGGTGCGGGATTCCGGCATGGGGATTCCGGCCGAGGATCTCGGTCGGATCTTCGAGCGTTTCTACCGGGTCGACAAAGCCCGCTCCCGCGATCTGGGCGGAACGGGGCTCGGGCTCTCCATCGTGAAGCATCTCGCCCAGGCCATGGACGGTGACGTGGACGTCGAGTCCGAAGAGGGTGTCGGCAGCACCTTCCGTGTCAGCTTGGCTCTCTCGGGCGCACCGCCCCACAACGTCACTCCTTCGTAACGCGTTCGTCACCAAACGCCCAGAGGGGCTGGTAGCGTGCGCCTGACTTCATCTACCGGGGAGTCAGAGAAGGAGGAATTCCGTGAAGAGTCTGCTCTGTTCCGTTTGCGCGGCGGTTGCCATGGCTTCATTTGCGGGGACACCCGCCGGGGCTGGAGAGCCCGTCGTCGGAGAAGTCCTCGAGATCCTTCGCGAGCGCGGAATCATCGATGAGGCGAAGCACGCCGAACTGGTCTCGAAGAACCAGGCCTATGAGGAAGAGAATCGAGGCCTGCTCGGGCGGATCGAGTGGACCGGCGACTTTCGCGCCCGGCTCGAGAACTTCTGGTACGACCGTGACGACACGGGCAGCGACCGGGGCAATCGGACCCGCGGTCGTTACCGCCTGCGCATCCAGGGCAAGGCGAAGATCAACGACTACACGAAGGTCGTTTTTCGGATCGCGTCCGGTACCCAGGAGATCCGCAGCACCAACAAGTCCTTCGGTCACGGCAACGATTTCGATCCGGATGGCTTGTTCATCGATCGCGCCTACGTCGAGTTCAAGGCGCCGAAGACCTGGTTGGGGGAGTCCACGTCCGTGACGTCGATGGTCGGAAAGACCAAGAATCCGTTCCTGTGGAAGAACGGCAAGGACTACATGTTGTGGGATCACGACAT
>JAFDCZ010000326.1 GCA_019312665.1 Deltaproteobacteria bacterium
TCCCGCTTTGCGGGAAAGCGAACAACGGAAACTGCGGAAAGAACGTCCCCGTCCCCGCTTCCGGTCAGGAGAGCACGCCGCGCTCGGCCCACGCGGCGATCTGCTCAGCCGAGTGACCGAGCAGCCCCTCGAGCACGGCCCGGTTGTCGGCGCCGGCATGGCAAGCCCGGCTCGGAACACGCGCCGGCGCGTCGGAAAGACGCAGGCGGGAACTCTCGACCCAGCTGGTCTGATAGAGATCGTGGGCCACTTCCTGGAAATGCCCGCGCGCTTGCAGGTGGGGATCTTCGAAGAGAGCCGGCGTATCGAGCACCGCCGCAGCTGGCACGCCTCGCGCCTGAAGCCGCGCCTCCACTTCCTCCATCTCGAGGGGCGCCGTCCAGCTGCCGAGCGCCTGTGCGGCAGCGGCCCGCTCTCCCCGTCGCCCCTCCCATTCGGGATGACCGAGGGCCTGGCAGACGTGCCTCCACTCCTCGTCATTCCGCACGGCGATGGCCACCCAACGATCCTTGCCGGCGCACGGGAATACGTCGTGGGGATGACAGATCCAGTCATCGTTGGCGCGGGGCTCAGGCACCGTTCCATTCACCGTGACATCGAGGAACGTCGGAGCCAGGAAGTGCAAGGCCGCTTCGCCCTGGGCCATGTCGACATGCTGCCCTTCGCCGGTGCGCTCCCGGTGCTCGAGCGCCGCGAGAATGGCGACGGCGTTGTAACGAGCCGCGATGAAATCCGTGTAGGCGCCGTAGGGCCCTGAAGGTGGACGGCCGGGAAAGCTCGCGAGCTGCTGGAAGCCGGTCACGCTCGCCGCCAGGTTTCCGAAGCCCGTGAAATCCCTCCAGGGGCCGGTCTGCCCCATCAGGCTGCTGGAAATCAGGATCAGCCCCGGGTTTCGTTCGCGCAGGGCCTCCCAACCAAGCCCGTAGCTTTCGATCACGCCGGGAGAGAAGGATTCGGTCGCCACGTCCGCCCAGGCCGCCAGCTCGAGCGCGAGCTCGCGGCCCTCTTCGCTGCCCAGGTTCAGGGTGAGGGAGAGCTTGTTGGCGTTGGCGGTGTGAAAAGCTCCGGCCCCATCCGGGTGCGGGTTGTTGAACTGATATGGAGGAATCACCCGTAAGGTATCGAGACGATTGGTGGATTCGACACGAACCACCGTGGCGCCATAGTCGGCGAGCAGCCGCGTGGAGCAGGGGCCGGCGAGGACCCAGAAGAGATCGAGAATCTTGATCCCGGCCAGGGGACCTCCTTTCCCGTTCGCGCGGGAAGCCGGCGCTCGCGATTCATCGAGTGGTTCGTGTCTGGGTTCCGCCCACGGCTCAGCGCCGTGCTCATCCAGCCGCGGTGCAGGCCGGCCTATTCGCAACGGGCTGGCTGGAAGGCGAGCAAAGGGGCCCGGCACCCGGATCGTGCCCTGCTCGCTCGTGAGGATCTCGACTGCCGCACCCCGCTCGGCGAGCTGGTCACTCTGAAGGAGTTCGTCCAGGCCCATCACCGGCGCCAGCAGCAGCTTCCGCTTCACGGCCTCGCACATCAGCAGGGCCTTGGGGTGCTGTCGGAAGAAGGCCGCCATCAAGGTCTCGACGCGCAGCCAATCCTCCTCGCCGCGCTCGCCGCGAATCAAGCGCAGCG
Organism: Deltaproteobacteria bacterium; assembly: GCA_019312665.1. GTDB lineage: Bacteria > Myxococcota_A > UBA9160 > UBA9160 > UBA6930. The sequence continues at coordinate 1,630 of JAFDCZ010000326.1, forward strand.
CGAACTGGCCCCACTCCTCGTCACGCAACGTTGTGGGGATCTCCTGGGTCTCGCCGATCCAAGCCAGCAGGCGGGTCATGAAGTGGCCGGTGGAAGGCAGGAAGACCGGGCCCAGCGTGACCCAACCGTCCGCGGCCTCGTAGCGCGTGCGAAGCAGCACGCCCCCAGCAACCGCTCCGCCAGAAATGCGACGCGCCGGAGCTTCTTGCAGCGGTGCGTCCAGGCTGCGGAACATCGTGGCCAGGGTGACGGACTGCTGGGCCGAAACATCCACATGTTGGCCGCGGCCCGTCTGCTTGCGAGCGAAGTGGGCGATCAACGCACCGACCGCGGCATCCGCTCCGGCATGGGCGTAGGCCTGAGGCGATTGCACACGAACCGGCCGCGTGTCGCGCTCGCCAGAAAGGAAGAGCGCACCGCCAGAAGCCATGGCCGTGAGATCCGTACTCGCGTGTCCCGCCTTGGGGCCGGTCTGACCAAACGGCGAGATCGAGACGTAGATGAGCCCCGGGTTCAGGGCGGCCAGATCTTCGTAGCCAAGGCCCAGGGAAGCGAGCCGGCCGGGGCGCTCGGACTCGACGAAGAAGTCCGCTTCTCGCGCCAGCTGCCGAAGACGTTCGCGATCGCCCTCGGATGCGATGTCGAGCACCGCGCCGCGTTTGCCTCGGGCGTAGGCCCACCAGAAAAGCGAACCCTCCGGATCGGGCTGGCCCCCGCGCCAAGGGCCCTGGGCCCGGGCACTCGAACCGCCGGGCGGCTCGATCTGGAGAACGTCGGCTCCCAGGTCGGCCATGATCTGACCGCAGAGGAGGCCTTTCTCGTCGCTTAGATCCAGGACACGGCGGGCTTGGAGCACGCGGCCATTCTACGCCGGCGCGCCCTCTTCGGGCAGATTTCTGAGTTCCGCCGCGGCATCAAGGATGGCTCGAATGATCTTGTCGTAACCCGTGCAGCGGCAAAGGTTTCCGGCCAGCCAGAAGCGCACTTCGCGCTCGCTCGGATCCGGCTCCCGCTCGAGCAGGGCCTTGGCCGCCACGACGATCCCGGGCGTGCACACACCGCATTGGAGGCCGGCGTGCTCGAGCAGCTTCTGCTGGATCGGGTGGAGGCCTTCAGGCCCGGCTACACCCTCCACCGTTTCGACCGCGCGGCCCTGCACTTCGGCCGCGAGGATGAGGCAAGAGCAGACCAGCCGACCGTCCAACATGACCGAGCAGGCGCCGCAGTCTCCCGTACCGCAGCCCTCCTTCGTGCCGGTGAGCTTCAGCTCGTCCCGCAGCACATCGAGCAGGGTCTGATGGGGCTCGCACAAGAAATCCGTCTCATCGCCGTTCAGGCGGGTGGTGATGTGCATGCGAGTCATGAGGGCTCTCCTGCAGCGCGGCTTGCTGCGATGCGGATGACGCGTTTCAACAGCACGCCAACCAC
>JAFDCZ010000046.1 GCA_019312665.1 Deltaproteobacteria bacterium
AAGGCCGTCAGCGACGAACGCATCATGCGTCACATCGACGAACGTCGCCGGATCGAGCCGATCCCGAGCCGCCAGGCCGCGCTCGAGCGAGGTCGCATACCAATCCATCACGGTGGGTCCGAGGGCTTTCTTGTCGATGTCTTCGCAGGTTGCCATCAACGCATGGGTCATGCTGCAGATCGATGCCACAGCGAGGAGCGGCGTTCGGTGGCTCCAGACGATTGATACATCCGGAAAGGTCTCGACCAGCGCATCGATTCCCCACATATGCGCGGGCGCCTTCAGAAGCCAACGCTCCCCTGGCCTCTGCCAATCCAGCAGCTGAAGAATGCGCTTCTGATAGGCGTACATCGGTCGGAGATCGCAATCGCGGAGCCAGCTTGCGTAGGGCTCCATCATGCACTCGATACCCATCTGCACACCACAGAGCGCGTAGGCGTGAACCAGAACGCACTCTTCGGGCGTATCCGCGCTGGTAAAGTGGATCTTCGTGAATTCCGGATTCGTCTCGCGACCCTTCGCATAATGAGCCTCGATCGCATCGCGGCGCGGATCGGCCTGGCCCCGGTCCTCGGGCGTCCAACCGGGGAGCGGATCCGGAAACTGCGTTTCCCATAGCAGCAGAGGCCGCGCGGCCGGATCGTCCCCCAGCAGGTTGAAGAGCGCCGACGTCCCGGAGCGAGGAAGCCCGGTCAGCACCATCGGACGCTCGACGGGCCTCTCCAGGACCTCCGGATTCCTCTTCCAGGCGTCCTCGAGGCGAAGCCGCGTAGAGAGCGTGCTCACGAGCCGCCGTTGATTCCGCCTGCGCCCCTTCTCGGAGAATGCGTTCCCCTCATAGGTGGCAATCAGCGCCGCCAGCCCATCCCGAAACCCGGGCTCACCAAAATCCGAGAGGCCCGTAGCCTCCCGGGCCATCGTCAACACCTGCTCTTCACGCATCCAGACCGATCTCCATCAACCCGGCAGAGGCGACGCTCCTAGGAGCCAAACGAACGCAACGATGTGTAGCGTTCAGATATCCAATACCGTTCGGATCCCCCGACTCGCTCGCAGGTCACCCATGGCCTCGTTGATCTCGGCGAGCGGACGACGACCCGTGATCAGGGCTTCGAGATCGAGCCGCCCCGCTTGCCACAGGGAGACCAAACGAGGGATCTCGAGAAGCGAATTGCAACTCCCCAGCAGGCACCCCATCAGCTTCTTCCCTGAGACGGTCAGCAGTGTCGCAGGGGCCAACGTGATGCTCTGGTCCACGGGCGGAGCGCCAACGGCGATGATCGTTCCGCCATTGCGCGCAGCGTTGTACCCGGTTTCTACCAGGCTTGCGAAGCCGGCGGTTTCGAATGCGTAGTCCACGCCGATTCCATCCGTCAGGTCCCTCGCCGCTTCGACGATGTCATCGCTCCCGGGATCGAGCTGGTGGGTTGCACCGAAGAGCTTTGCCGCCTCTCTTCGCTCGGGCACCGGATCGGAGACGATGATCTGCGCCGCAGAGGCAAGCCGAGCCCCCTGCACAACCGACAATCCGATCCCGCCGAGGCCGAGAACGAGGACGGTCGCCCCCTCCACGACCTTGGCGGTGTTCAGAACGGCGCCGACACCCGTCTGTACCGCGCAGCCGATCACACATGCCAGCTCCAGCGGTACCTCGTCCGGTATCTTGATCGCCCCGTTTGCCTGGGTGACCGTGTACTCTGCGAACCCCGCCACATTGAGCCCGCGGAACACCATCTCATCGCCACGACTGAGTCCGGTGCTCCCATCCGGGAACGTATTCGTCAAGAGCCCGGTGGAGTTGACGCATAAGCTCCACTCGCCGCGGATGCACCAGTAGCAGCTGCCGCACGGCGGGCAGGGTGTCAGGACGACCTGATCCCCCGGTGCGTGGGTGGTGACGCCCTCTCCAACTTCCTCGACCACTCCTGCGGCTTCGTGCCCCAACACCAGGGGCAATCCAGTGGGGAAAGCACCGTCCGCGATGGTCAGGTCGGAGTGACAGATGCCGCAATGGCGCACGCGCACCTTCACTTCGCCCGGCCGCGGATCGCGTATCACGATGTCGTCGACGATCTCGAGGGGCTGGCCCTGGGCCGCTAGAAGAGCAGCGCGCATGGAAAAAGCTCCTGATCAGATGGAAGAAGATACAACGGAACGCGAGGGCGTCCGGGCATGGTACCTGCGTCCTGCCTGTCCGCCCGGATCCGAGCAGCCGAGGTTCTCCAGCGAAACCCGGGGAAGGCATGGGGTACGTGCCCGTGTTTGGAGGCGTTTTTCCCCGCGGTCGGCTCCAGGACGCCGGCGGACGGTCAAGCATAGAGCGCCGGGAACCGAAAACGGTGCTGGAACATACTGCTGAGCCCAAAGATGCACCGGGCGATAATGCGGATGGGGAGCGCCGAAAGGTGGAGGACCTCGCAAAGAAGCGCCCTCGGGTGCTGGTGGTGGACGACGATCCGAGCGTGCGACGTACGCTCGGACGTGCGCTCGATCGCGACGGCCTCGAACCCGTGATCGCACCCGACGGTCAGGCAGCCTTGCGCGCCTTCGACGAATGCGCCCCGCAACTCGTCCTGCTCGACGTCCAGATGCCAGGCATGTCAGGCTTCGAGGTCTGCGAAGCATTGCGCGCGCGTCCGGATGGCGACGAGCTCCCGATCGTGATGATGACCGGGATGGAAGACCTGCAGGCGATCCAGAACGCCTACGATGCAGGCGCTACCGATTTCGTGACCAAACCGATCCAGTGGCTGGTGCTCTCGCACCGTCTCCGATACCTGCTTCGCGCCGGCAGCAACTTGCGCCGTCTGCACGAAACCCAGGAGCGGGTCGCGAATGCCCAACGCCTGGCCCAGGTGGGCAGCTGGGAGCTCGAACTCGAAACCGGCCACTTCACGGGCTCGGATGTGCTCTGGGAAATCTACGGCATCGAACGACCCGATACGGCTTCGGGATTGAAGACCCTCACAAAGATGGTCCATCCGGCCGATCGTGATCATCTTCAGCGCGCCGTACAAAGCTGTTTCCAACAGAACGGCCCGGTCCGGTTCGACCATCGCATGCGCCGCGGCGATGGCTCGGAGCGCGTCCTGCATTGTCAGATCCAGATGAACTTCGACCCCGACGGATGCCCCATGCGCATGGAAGGCATCGCCCAGGACCTGACCGAACGCAAGCGCACCGAAGAGCAGGTCAGGTTCCTTTCGTCCCACGACGCATTGACCAGCCTCGGCAATCGCCGGTTGTTCCGCGAGCGCCTGGATCTTGCCATCCGCCAGGCCCGTCAGAGCGGATGGAAGGCAGGCATCCTCTACCTCGATCTCGACCACTTCAAGCGGATCAACGAGACTCTTGGGCACTCGATCGGAGACTCCCTGCTCGCGGAGGTCGCCAACCGTCTGGTGATGAGCGTACGAGGCGCCGACCTCGTGACGCGAGGAGAGCGAGCAGAGGAGATCGAGAACTCCGCGATCTCACGCCTCGGCGGCGACGAATTCTCGATCCTCTTGCCTCGGGTACGCGACGTTCAGAGCCTCGCTGCGGTCGCCCGGCGCATCCTGAACTCCCTGGAAGCCCCCTTCTCCCTGGCCGGGCATGAAGTCGTCGTTGGCGGGAGTGTTGGCATCACGGTCTACCCGAACGATGGCGAGGACCCGGAAACGCTGCTGCGCAACGCGGATACCGCGATGTATGCGGCGAAGGAACAGGGACGAAACACCTACCAGTTCTACGCCGAGAGCATGAACGAACTCTCCCTGCGCCGCCTGATTCTCGAAGGCAAACTCCGGCGCGCACTCGAAGAATCCCAGTTCGAGCTCTACTACCAGCCCAAGGTCGATCTGGCTTCCGGAGACATCGTGGGTTTCGAGGGCCTGCTTCGATGGCACGAGCCCGAACTCGGCATGGTAGGCCCCGCCGATTTCATTCCTGTTGCCGAGGAAATGGGTCTGATCACCAGTATCGGCGAATGGGTGTTGCAGGCCGCCTGCAAGCAAGCTGCCGATTGGGCGCGGCGAGGCGTCTGCACGGTCCCGGTCGCCGTCAACCTCTCGCCCGAGCAGTTTCGCAAGCCAGGCCTGGCGAAGCGCATTGCCGAAATCGTGCATGAGGCCGGCATCTCACCTGAAGTGCTCGATGTCGAGATTACCGAAGGTGTCGTCTTGCACGACGCAGACCTGGTGATTCGAGAGCTGAAAGAAATTCGCGCCCTCGGCATGCATGTAGCCCTCGACGATTTTGGAACGGGCTACTCGTCTCTCTCGTACCTCCGCCGCCTTCCGGTCGACACCCTCAAGATCGACCGCGCGTTCATCAAGGACATCGAGAACCAGCCCGAGGATGCAGCCCTCACCCAGGGGATCATCGCTCTTGGCCGGGCACTCGGCCTGCACAGTGTCGCCGAAGGTGTGGAAACCGAAGCTCAACGCGCCCAGCTCGCCGCCTGGAAATGTGACCAGATGCAGGGCTACCTGTTCAGCAAGCCCCTTCCGGTCGCAGAACTCGAAGAGCTTTGGGAGCGCGTACACGCCAAGGATCGGGGCTGAGAGGGCTCAGCAGGTATCTGCCTCGATGTAGTCGAACATCGAGCGAGCCCCTTCACTCGCCAACAGCTCTCGTGTCGCCGGCCCGAGCAAGGCGCTTGGTTTCTGGAGGCGCAGCACGTCGCCCTCGAGATACTCCGGCAAAAGGGCCGAGTAGAAGAAGCCGCTGGCTTCGGCAGCATCGACCGCCTGGGAAACACCCGCATCCGAGAGGGGAAGGTCGAGCTGGAACAGCTCGGCATCGGCTCCGCGGAGCGCAGCGGCCATCCGCTCGACGAGATCGGCGCCCGTACGCCGGACCTCGATTCGCAGAAGCCCACGCCGCGCGAACTCGACCACCTCGAGATCGCAGGCAGACCTGACGGGTTCGGGCGACGAGTCGCGAAAGGTCCGTTCGAGGTCACAGGCCGCGTAGAGCCTCGCAAGCAAGTGGCGGTGGCGTTCCGGGAGAAACACGTCGCGCGCAGGTGCCGGGGCGAGCGCTTGATAGACCACGACCACGGCGAGTCTCTGCGCCACTTGCCCCGCGGAAAGCTCGCGGTAGTCGGTTTCTGCCGGGATGTAGTCGAGCATGATGCCCGTCTCTACCCCTCCAGCCTGGACCGCGAGTCGTTGCATCACCGGATGTGCAGTCGTCGGATAGTGGTGAAACCCGATCAATCCGACTTCTCGGCAGAGATCCATGAGTCGAAGCCCAAGCCTGCCTGCAAGCTTCTGGTTGCGGCTGCTGGGATCCACCACCGTATTCCCCGCGTCGGCCGTCACCGCCTCCGAGCTTCGAGCCGTGAGACCCATATGTCCCACGATCTCGCCGGACTCGCTCACCGCGACGATCGATCGCAAGCGGCCATCGGCCAGCCGCGATCGGATCTTCTTGGCATCGTAGAAATCGCCGTCCACATAGCTGGGCCCGTAGCAGCGTTCGAAGCAGCTCACGAGCTTTTCCGCATCTTCCGGGACGAGGCGCCGAAGCGTCGGCATGAATCCTCCGCAAGGTTCGAAGCGCCAGGCTAAGACCGGCGCGCAACCGGTGGAAGGGCCAGTCGCCCCGTGTCCACTGGAGCCACCTGCTGTGGGTGGCTCCGCCACGAAGAGGTGGGGTGAAAACACTCCTGGCTTGCCGCGTCCACGGTGAAAACGCAGCTCCGCCTCGCTCAAGGCTCCTCCTGGAAATACCGAACTGTCGGTCAAGGAATGATCTATCTGCCGACGCGGTTGCTTTGCGTCTGCAGAAGCGGATCTCCCGCTGGGGGAAGGGAATGCTTGTGAGTTTGATGCTGCGCGGTGGGTGCCTCGCGCTTCTGGGTCTCGTCTTCCTTGCGCCAGCCGGGCCGGCGCGAGCCGACCCGGAAACGAACGACGACGCCGCAAGGATGGCGGAAGGTTCGCCTGGCCCGGAGGCCGACGATCTCGCAGAGATGGACCTCGCCGATCTCATGGCCCTCGAGATCACTTCTGTCTCCCGCAAGTCAGAGCGACTCAGTCATACGGCCGCGGCGGTCTATGTCATCACCAATGAAGACATCCGCCGGCAGCAGAAGAGAACCAGCGGAGAGATCCTCGGCGTGGTCAGCCAGGTCCGGACCCTTGCGGCCAAAGTACAAGGCGCCACGTCGGAGCAGCGTAATGAAAGCGCTCAGGGCGCCCAAGCCATCGAGCAGGTGGCCGGAGGCCTGGTCCAGATTCGTGCCGCCACCCAGAATCAGCTCGGGGCGAGCGCTGAAGTAGAAACCGCTCGCGAGGTCTTCCGCCAGATCGCAGAAGAAAATGCACGCCGTTCCCGGAGCCTGGGAGAGATCGTCGGAGCGCTCACCGATCGAGCGGAAGCACTGGCCCGTGCCGTGGGGCGGTTCCGGGTCTAGTCCCACTTCCGCTCGGTTCGTCATGAGGCCCTTGCCAGGCTGACCGAGCTGCGCGGTGCTGCATTCGGCCGACGCTTGGCTAGCTTGGTGAACGCAGGTCGCCCAGCCTCGCCGCGTGGAGGGCATGCGGCCCCGGCGGCCTGCGGGGTGAGGGGGCAGGCATATGGAAGAGCTGGCCGGGCTGCTGGATCGATATGGATCATCCTTCGCCGTCCAGATCGTGGTGGCGGTGCTCTGCGGCAGCCTCATCGGAATCGAGCGTCAGCTTCGGGGCAAGGCGATCGGCATCCGGACCAGCGTTCTCATCTGTCTGGCCACCGAGGAGTTCGTCCGCCTTGGCCTCGTGCTCGGGAACTCTGGCGCCGACCCCACCCGAGTGCTCGGCCAGGTGGTCACGGGAGTGGGCTTCCTTGGCGCCGGAGTCATCGTTGCCCGAGGCGGCTCGGTCACGGGTGTGACCTCCGCAGCGGTCGTCTGGATGTTGGCGGCCATCGGCAGCACGATTGGTGCGGGACGCTCCGCGGATGCGCTGGTGCTTTCGCTCGTCACCGTCGGCGTCCTGATCGGCATCCGACTGCTGGAAAAGGCATTCAAGCGCCTGCGCGGTAGCTACGACGAGCCCCAGGACACGAACTCACCCTGAGACTCCGCCTACGAAGCCTCCCGGCATCACGGCGAGGTCGAGATTCACTGCCCTAGCGCGTGGCGGCGAGAAGATCTTCGAAGGCGCCGAAGTAGACCTCGACATTCGTGTAGCCCATGTCGGCGAGGGTCTTCGCTGCGAGAACCGCCCGGCCACCACTCTTGCAGTGAATCAAGATCGGCGGATCCGGGGCCGAGCAGACTTCGGCAATCTTGAACTCGAGGAAGCCGCGGGGAACATTGACCGCTCCGGTGATAGAGCCTGCGGCGAACTCGGCAGGCTCCCGCACGTCGAGAACGATCAGATCGACTTCGTTGCCAATGCGGCTCGCCGCAGCCTCACCACTACACAGCGTGACTTCGTTTCTATGAGACGCGATCAGCTCGGTGAATTCAATCGGCATCGAGAAGCTCCTTGATACATGGGTACGGAATTACGACTCCAGAGCCTTCGCCATGCGCTCCAGAATCGCTTCCAGGATGTTCTTGGAGGTCGCGAAGTTGAGGCGCGCGCAGCGTTCGCCCTGCGAACCGAAATCGCTGCCGGGGCTGAGGGCCACCCGGCCGCGCTCGAGGAAGAACTCTCGAGGATTGCCGGGTAGATCGAGCTCCTGGAAGTCGAGCCAGGCGAGATACGTCGCATCGGGTGGCAACAAGCGAACGCCAGGGAACCGTTCAGAGAAGAACGCGATGACCCGCTGCCGATTCTCTGCCAGATAGGACAGCACCGCATCGAGCCAGGCCTGCCCGTCGGTCCATGCTGCGAGCGTGGCTGCATCATCCAGGATGCCCCCGTGGCCGAGAACGTGGGGCGGCAGCTTCCGGAAGGGTTGCTTCAACTCCTGGCTTCCGAACACGGCGAAGGCAATTGGAAGCCCGGCGATGTTGAAGGCCTTGGTTGCAGCGGTCAGCGTGATCGTTCGCTCGGCGAGTTCCGGGGAAAGGCTCGCAAACGGCACATGCTCGTGGCCGGCGTACACGAGATCCCCGTGAATCTCGTCGGAGACGACGATCAGGTCGTGCCGGAGCACGATCTCCCCGAGCTGCAGGAGTTCGGATCGCTCGAAGGCTCGGCCGGTCGGGTTGTGAGGGTTGCAGAGCATGAACAGACGCGTGTCGTCATCGATGCTCGCCTCCAGCTGGTCGAAGTCGATCTCGAACCGGCTCGCCCCACGCACCAGAGGGTTCTCGACGAGGCGTCTCTCGCTGTGTTCGACCGCCGCCAGGAACGGCGGGTAGATCGGCGTCTGGACGATGACGCCCTGGCCTGGCTTCGTGTGCAAGAGAATCGATGCGTCGAGCCCCTGCACCACGTTCACCAGGGGCCAGACACTCCGGGGATCCACCTGCCACGAGAACCGCTCTGCCATGCGTGAAACAAAAGTCTCTCGCAACTCGGGAGAAAGCGGCACTGCGTGGTAACCCAGATCGTTGCGCTCGACGAGAGCCTGGACGGCTTGCCGGATCGCTGGCGCCACCGGGAAATCCATGTCCGCCACCCAGGCGGGAAGGACATCCGGACCATAGAGCGTCCACTTGATCCGGCTCGACTGGTGAAGCTCGGCGGCAGTCACAGCATCGAATGCTGAGCGGAGATCGTTCACTTCGTCTCGTACCCTCGTGTTTTCCGCCCGGACAGAACTCTTCCTCTGTAGCGGAACATGGATGCCAGAGCATACCGTGCTTCGAGGGCTCGGAGGGAAGCCGCTATCCTTCATCCGCCTCACGCCGAGCCAGGATTCGCGAACCTCGAACGACCCGATGCACCCCAACTCCTCCCGCGGCTCCACGCCGCGCCCGTCGTCGGTTTGGCGCCTGATCCTTCGCAGTAGGTGCCGGCGCGGGGGCACTCATGTTCGCCAGGACCTTCTGGGCTCTTCGCTCCCTTCCGGCCCGCGAGCGATTGGAACGAGCTGCCGGGCGGGCCCTCGTCCGCTCCTGCAGCAGCCTCGGCGCGACGTTCATCAAGATCGGCCAGATACGCATCCACGCGGAGCGACCTGCTGCCGCGTGGCGTCTTCGAGGAGCTTCGCTCGCTCCAGGATCGCGTCCCTCCGTTCCCCTATGCAGAAGCGGCCGCCACGATCGAGGCCGAGTTTGGCGCACGCGTCGAAGCGCTGTTCGACGATTTCGTGCCGTCACCGATCGCGGCAGCTTCCGTGGCACAGGTTCATGAAGCGCGGCTCCCAGGCGATGGCCGCCGAGTCGCGATCAAGATCCTGCGGCCCGACATCATCCTGAAGGTGCAGCTCGATCGGGCGATCCTCCTCTTCCTCGTGCGCCTCCTCGAGCGCTTGATTCCGACGCTACGCCTGGTCTCCCTCGAAGAAGCGATCCGAAGCTTCTGCGACGCGGTCGAGGAGCAACTCGACCTGCGCAACGAGGCCCGCAACAACGCACGCTTCGCAGCGAACTTCGAAGACGATCCCCATGTGTGTTTCCCACATCTCCATCCGACCCTGTGTGGAGCTAGTGTGCTCACCATGGATTTCGTCGACGGCACCCACGAAGACGGTCTCGCCCTCGCCGAGTTCAATGTCCACCAGGTCGTGGAATCGGGAATGCGAGCGGTTTGTCGCATGATCTTCCTGCACGGGTTCGTCCATGCGGATCTTCATCCTGGAAACATGTTGTTCGAGCCACCGGGGCGAATCGTCTTTCTCGATCTCGGCCTGGTCGGTGAGCTGACCGACGAGGATCGCATCCGCACGGCGCAGATGCTGATGGCACTCGTTACCGGCGACGGACCTGGAGTCGCAAGAGCGTTCTTCGAAAACGCACCTCATCATGCCGTGACGGACTACGAGGCCTACGAACGCGAGATCAGCGAATTCGTTTCGGACGTTGCATCGAAGGGGCTTGGCCAACTCCAGGTCACCCTCGAGATCGGACGGATCTTCGACATCCTGCGGCGGCACCGCATTCAGGCGCGCTCACATATGACGATGGTCAACCTGGCACTGATGACCGCGGAAGGGATGGGAAAGCGTCTCGCTCCGGAGCTGGACCTCAGCCGCGAAGCGCTGCCTTATCTCGCCGAAGCCCTGCGCAAGACGCAAGGCGACTGACTTGCCTCACACACGAACCTGCCCAGCGAGTTGGTGCTCTGGCTCGAATTCTTCCGCCAGTGCGGTCAACGCGACCCCCACCTCCGCTGGTACGAGCGACCGCTCTTGCGCGAAGCGCGCCAGTAGCGCGTCGGCGACGTGCTCCACCGTCAGTCCGGGTACCTCATCGGAAACGGCGCCGGCTGCGAGCGGATCCATGTCGACACCCATCGCCCGATAGACGGGCTCGAGAACGCGCCCGACCTGGGCGCCGTTGCCAACCACGATCACCCCGCCGACATGAGCGGCTCCCTTCACGACCCGTTGCCCTACCCCCATCAGCTTCTTCACTCCGCGAGCGTTCACGGAATGGTCGCCGGGGCAGTATTCGCCGGGCACCGCGCCGACCCGGGCATCGACGCCAAGATCGGAAAACGTGTCGCGCACCAAGGCCGCGAGCTGCTCGAAGCGGGCCGCGATTCCCTTGCGAGCATCCGCTGCCGGAACGCACCAGGCGAAGGCCAGGCATTGGCGGGTAAAGAGCGCGGCCCGGCCGCCTGCCAGGCGAAGCACGGCTTCGAAGCCTTCGGCCCTGGCTGCCGATACCGCCTCATCGAAACCGGGCCTCGTACGATCGAGAACAGAAAACGCAACGACATCATCCGGAACGTAGAGCCGCAGGCTCTCGCGCCTCTCTCCGCTCGCGACCCGCGTGAGGAGTGCGCGCGAAATGGCCGTATCGAATGCAGGGCGCCCAGGGAAACGGGCCTGCAGGAGATCGAGAGGTTCGGACACCGCCCGACTATAGGGCTCAGAAACGCGACCGTTGTGTCAGGAGCCGGGTTCGAATTCTGCGGAAGCGAGGCGTTCGGCCACGTGGCTCGCGAGCCCCTTCATCAAGGGTTGTTCCGCCCAAGGCCCGGGAATGCGAAGAGAAACATCCGCCCGGAGCACATCGCTGGCTCCGGCTCGCAACACCATCCAGTTCCAGGTGTGAAGCTCGCGGTTCCCATCCTTCAACGAGCTCGAGAAGGCGAGCAGGGAATCACCGGCCGCTGTCGTCGAGACTTCGATCTTCCCGTGGACGGGCTCCAGAAAGCGCAGGGCGCGTTCTGCCAACGCCTCCGCGTCGGGCACTGGCCCACCGACCGGATCGCGGCCAACGGCCATCCACAGCTCGACGTCCGGCACATCGGGCAACCGCAGGACCAATGCCGCACCTTCATGGCGGTCCACCTTGAAGCGCTTGTCCAGCGCGAGACGCAGGGAGAGATCTGCGGCGGGAGCGGGCTCGGAAGAACCAGACTCGGCCTTCGCCACCTCGGCCGCGGAGGAGGCGGTGTCCAACGACACCTCGGGAGCCACCTCGACACGGTTGCACGCCAGCGACAGCAGCAGGGCTGCGACCATCAGCGGAGCTCGTCTCGAACGTCGGATGTGTCGGTCCATGCTTTCCCCCAGCCTCTGTTTCGGCCGGCGGCACGCGAAGCTGGAGGGGCCTGAGATAGAGTGAGCCAGGAGGAGGAGCAGCATGGGGCCGATGGAAGGCGTGCGGGTGATCGAGATGGGCGTCTGGGTGGCTGGCCCCGCGGCGGGGGGCATCCTGGCGGATTGGGGCGCCGACGTCGTGAAGATCGAACCGCCGGGGATTGGAGACCCCAGCCGCCTCTTCGCCTCCATGCTCGGCTCGGATCTGCCTTTCAACCCACCCTTCGAGATGGACAACCGAAGCAAGCGCAGCGTGGTGCTGGATCTGGCCACGGAAGAGGGCCGTGAGCTTGGCCTCGAGTTGATCGATTCGGCCGATGTCTTCGTCACGAATGTCCGCCAGGCTGGCCTTGCGCGGATCGGCTTCGACCCGAGCCGGCTTCTCCAACGCAACCCGCGGCTGGTCTACGGCGCCATCACCGGCTTCGGTCTCGAAGGCCCGGACAAGGACAAGGCGGCCTACGACATCGCGAGCTTCTGGGCGCGGTCGGGGATTGCCCACATGCTCACCAAGCCCGGCGACCCCCCGCCCTTTCAACGCGGAGGCATGGGTGATCACAACACCGGCCTGGCTGCGGCGGGCGCCATCTCCGCGGCGCTCTTCTCGCGTGAACGTACGGGCAAGGGCCAGCTCGTCTCCACCTCCCTGCTCCGCGAAGGCGTCTACACACTCAGCTTCGACCTCGCCACGGCCCTGCGCTTTGGCGTCGGCTTGCAAGTGGCCGACCGCAGCTCCATGGGCAACCCCTGCATCAACAACTATCAAGACAAGGACGGCCGCTGGTTCTGGATCGTCGGGCTCGAGGGAGCACGTCATTGGCCGCCGCTCTGCCGGGTGGCCGGCCACCCGGAGTGGATCGACGACCCGCGCTTTGCCACCCCGAAGGATCGCGCCCAGAACGCGACGCTTCTGATCGGCCTGCTCGACGAGATCTTCTCCACCCGGAGCCGTGCCGAATGGGCGGAGGTATTCGCCGCCGAGAAGGACATGTGGTGGGCGCCCGTCCAGAACCTGGAAGAAGTCATGGCGGACGAGCAGGTGATCGCGTCCGGCGGCTTCTGCGAAGTGCCCGACTCCGGAACCACGACTCTCTTTCCCGCGTCGCCGGCCGATTTTCACGGCACGCCCTGGGAACCCCGCTGGATGGCACCCGACCATGGCCAGCACACCGATGAGGTGCTCCGAGAAATGGGCAGGACGGAAGAAACGATCGCCGCGCTAAGGGCGAGCGGAGTGGTCGAGTGAGAACGGGGGCACTGCACCGAGGAGTCGCGCCAACTCCTCGGCCATGATCTGATGACCGAACGACGTCAGGTGAACCCGGTCCCACCAGAGGAAGCCTTCGTCCCGGCGCGCCACCAGAGCCTCATGCAGGTCGAGAACCGGGAGCCCGTGGCGCACGCCGACCTTGCGCAAGATGTCGTGACGCTCCTGCAGGCCTGCAAGGCTCTCTTCGCCACGTGCCTCGATCGTATTCGGCTCGAGGACGAACACGGTGTAGATGCCTCGCCCCTCGTTGAACGTGGCGAGTTCATCCAGCGCCTGTTCGAGGGCCTCGGGATCGCGATCGTTGTTCCCGAGATCGACGACCACGAGCTCGGGTGCCCAGGCGCTCCAGGTCTCCTTCCAAAGGGGCAAGATCTGCGGGCCCGTAAAAGCGGGGATACCCGCGTTGATGCACTCCACCGGCTTTCCGGGCGGGCCGGTTTCGTTCCAGCCACGCTCGAGACGCGTCACCCAGGGTTCTTCCGCAGTGGCCGCCCCGGATCCCCATGTCTGGGAGCTCCCGAGGAACACGATCCGACGAACGCCTGGTGCGGGCGGTACGAGGGGATGCTCCCGGGCGAGACGCGGGACGATTTCACCCTCGTACTCGATGTGATTCTCGTAGCCTGCGAAATCCGGCTGCTCCGGATGCAGACGACCGAGGTAGATCCATTCGGTCGCGAACGACAGCGCAGCGATTGCGACGAGCACCAGCTGGGCGAGCAAAAGCACGGCGCCACCGCTCACCTCGCCCCGTTCTCGCGTGGCGTTCGACCCGAACCACACGACACCCGCTGCTCCAACCACGAGCAGCAATGCAAGCAATCCGACGGCTGCGGCCCCGCGCCGGTTGGCAAAGCCCTCTTCGATCACGCGGCCATCGCGCGTGACGATGCGGAGGTCATCGACCCACGCCTTCCGGCCCGCAGTGCTGCGCAACGCCAGCTGTACGCCGGCTCTCGGGGTCGGGCCGCAGGAGCCGAGGCCTTTCCCGTCGAGGAAGACCTGACCGCTTCGCCACTCGAAACGATGCCATTCAGGGTCGAGTTCGCCCGGAGAAGATCCGAGCAGTCCGGTATGTCCTTCGAAACGTCCGCCCGGAGCGACCCGGAAGCATCCGCCGCTGAGCCCCGGGCTGCGACTGAAGCGGACAGCGTCGAAGCCCACACGGTCGTCACCCAGCATCACCGTGAACGTGCCTTCGCCAGGCAGGCGGAAGCGAAGCTCGATGCGTTCGGGGTCGAGGATTTCGTGCCAGCGAAGCTCGTGGTGCCCATGCCAGGCGCCGAGATCGAGGCGCTCGCGGAAGAGCGCCGTGCGCGTCGTCAAGAACGAAACCGACCCCAGGATGCCATGGGAAAGGCCGACCTTCGCACTCTTCCAGTGACCATTGGAATGCAGCGTGTTGCCGACCTGCAGCCAGGTCTTGGCGAACAGGCCCGCTGCGAGAAGCGCTAGCAGCACGTTCACGAGGACCAGGCCGGGGCCGGCCGAGCGGCGAGAATCAGCCGACACCGCGTTCCAAGACCGCGAAGCGGGCCCCATCCTCTCGCATGGGCTCGACGGTTCCGATTTCGGCAGCCGCAGAATCCCCACCGGCATGCAGGGCCGAGAGGGTCTCCTTCAGTGCATCACGCGGCACGGCGAGCAGGAGGCCCCCGGAAGTCTGCGGATCGAAGATCACCTCGGCAACGGCTCGATCGTCTAGCGACGCATCCCAGGCGATACCGCGCCGACCCTCCGCGTTCTGATCATGAAAAGAGCTGCGCACGCCAGCCTCCAGAAGCGCGCGGGCACCCGGCAGTAGCGGCAACGCGTCTACGAAGAGATTCGCGGATCGGCCGCCCGCCTCCAACATCTCGCCCAGATGCCCGGCCAGCCCGAAGCCCGACACGTCAGTCGCCGAGCGTGCCAGACGCGTCGCAACCTCCCCGGCGTTGGCATTGGAGCGAGCCATGTGGGCGAGCACGGCCTGAAACCATGAACCCCGGGCGCGGCCTTGCATGTCGGCGGCCAGAACCACGCCAGTACCCAGAGCGGCAGTCAGCACCAACACATCGCCCGACTCCAATGCACCGAGTGGCAAGGGCCCAGAAGTTGGCGCATCCCCCATGATGGAGAGCCCCACGAAGAGTTCGGGCCCCTGTGTCGTATGGCCGCCGATCAGGCTCACGCCCAGAGGATCGAGTGCCGTTCGCAAACCGGAGAGCACCTGGAAGAGCGTTTCCTCAGCGCGGGTTTCGTCTTCGTCCGGAATCGTGACGAGGGCGAGAGCGTGGCGTGGGGTACCCCCCTTCGCCTGCACATCGCTCACCGCGTTGATGGCGGCCACCCGCCCCACCCACCAGGGGTCGTCGGTGAAGGCTCGGAAGCCGTCGACCGTTGCGAGCACGACGTCGCCCGTCAGCGTGCGCACGGCCGCCGCATCATCAGGCGCGTCGAGGCCTACGATGACGCGGTCGTCCAGCGATGCAGGAGCGAGACGCGCCAGGGCCCGGGAAAGCGGATGGGCTCCTACCTTTGCAGCGCAACCTCCACACGGCATCTCTTCCATGCCCATCTCTTCAGGTGTCGGAAACGCGTCGGCCGCCGCGCCGTTGGCTTCGAGCACCTGGAAGCGCTCCATGAAGCGTCGATCGATCCGATCCTTGAGGCGCCAGACCGCGCCTGCAGAGAAGGCGAACCCCCACTTGCCTCCGATCGCGCGCCCTCCACCCAGGTTGAGAAGGGCCAGGAAATCGCGTTGCGGTCGATGCCGCCGCAAGGGACGGCCGCTGAGAGTGGCGCGCAGGTTGGCGTCGAGGGTTGGGCCTGCGCGTACCGCATGCACACCCGCCTTCGGGACCCAGGCATGGTCCGTCAACGAGGCGCAGTCGCCGACCGCGAACAAGCCATCCGCTCCTTCGACCTCGAAGCTCGAAGCAACTCGAACGAAACCGGCCTTGTCCAGGGGAAGAGGGGAGTTCCCGAGCAGCGGTACCGGGGCCGCGCCCGTCGCCCAGACGACGAGATCCGCCGAGCGCGTGTCGCCGCCCTCCAGGCGAACGCCCTTCTCTTCAACCGCCGCGACCCGAACGCCGGTG
Organism: Deltaproteobacteria bacterium; assembly: GCA_019312665.1. Taxonomy (GTDB): domain Bacteria; phylum Myxococcota_A; class UBA9160; order UBA9160; family UBA6930. Next base: position 15,931 of record JAFDCZ010000046.1, read on the forward strand.
ACGAGTCGGATTCCCCGCTCTCGCAACGCGGCCTCGGTCGCCCGCCTCAAACGGGCGGATGAATTGGAGAGAATTGGAGCATCGGTGAGAATCTCGATCGCGGGCACAGCGCCGACCGAACGCAATCGCGTATCCAGCGTGAACGCCAATTCCACGCCCGCCGCGCCACCACCCACGATCGAGATACGCGGGCCCCCTTCGACCCCTTGCATCCGAGCGACCGCGCCATCGACCCGATCCACGAACTCTCGGATCGGACGAGTAGCCAGGGCATGTTCGCGAACCCCGGGCAGCTCGGTGCCGCGCACCGTGCTGCCTACGTCCAGGCTGGCCGCGTCGTAGTGCAGCGGCGGGCGGCCGACGAGCTCGATGCTGCGGGTCGAGGGCACGATGCGGCTGGCCGCTGCAAGAATGACGCGGGCTCGCGCCCTGCGGGCCAGGGGGACGACGTCGATCTCCGCTTGCGCAATGTCGTATTCCCCGGCCACCACGCCAGGCACCATTCCGGAGTAGAGCGCCTCAGGGCGGTCGAGCACGACCGTGAGCCTCACATCCGGGAGCGGATCCATCATCCAGCGGCGAATCACCTGGACGTGAGCATGGCCACCGCCCACCAGCACGATGTCCGCCCGCGGCGAGACGTTCATCGGGACCACGCGGCGTCGATCATCGACCCAAGAGGTAGCGAATTGGACGGCGCGATAGGCCCCAAGTAGCCTGGGCGCCGCCTGATTGAAGGAGAAGGGACGGATGGACCCCCGAACCCCGGTGCTGATCGGCTGTGCCGCCGTGGGGCAGCGAGAGGAAGACCCGGCGCGAGCACGAGAACCTCTCGACCTGATGGAGCAGGCGCTTCGGGATGCTGCCGAGGATGCGGAGGCCGATGTGGGCGCGAAGGCGCTGCTCGAACGCATCCAGTGGATCGCCGTGCCGCAGGGCTTCTGGAATTATTCGAACCCCGCCGGCGTGCTGGGCGGGCGCGTGGGGGCCACTGGGACCCACGCGGTCTTGACCGACATCGGCGTCTTGCAGACGACGCTGTTGGGTTTGGCCGGGCAGGTGATCGCTGACGGCCGGGCCGAACTCTGCGTGGTGGTGGGCGGCGAGGCGAAATATCGGACGCTGCGGGCGAAAATCACAGGCAGCAAAGCCCCGCTCTGCGAAGCGCCGGGCGATCCGGATGAGGTGCTGCGCCCCAAGGCCGACATCCTTCATCCTCTGGAACTCCGCTGCGGACTGGGTCTTCCCGTGAAGCAATATGCAATGATCGAGAACGCCCTCCGCATTGAGACCCGCTCGCGTCTCGACTCCCACCGGAGCGAGATCGCCGAGCTTTGGGCCGCCATGAGCCGGGTTGCCGCAACCAACCCGGACGCCTGGAACCGGGAGGCCGTTTCGCCTTCCACCGTTCGGGACGCAAGCGACGAAAACCGGATGCTTGCCTTCCCCTACACGAAGCTTCACAACTCCCAGTGGAACGTGGACCAGGCGGCGGCGTTGATCCTCTGCTCCGCGGAAACGGCAGACGCACTCGGCGTTCCAAGAGATCGCCGGATTGTGCTGCGATGTGTCGCCGATTCGAACTTCATGCTGCCACTCTGCGAGCGGAAGGACGTCCACCGTTCGGCGGGATTCGCCGCCGCTGGACGTGCCGCCTTCGAGGCGGCTGGCATCGAAAGCGAAGAAGTCGGCCACCGGGAACTCTACAGCTGCTTCCCAAGCGCGGTTCGCGTACAACAACGCGAACTCGGTGTGCCAAGAGAGCTAGCCGTGACCGTCACCGGCGGCATGACCTTTGCCGGCGGCCCCCTGAACAACTTCGTGCTGCAGGCCGCCGTGAAGATGGCCCAGGTGCTGCGCGATGATCCCGGCTCGATCGGCATGCTGAACGCCGTCAGTGGCATGCTCACCAAACAGGGAGTGAGCCTCTGGTCGACCGAAGCCGGGAACCCCTTCGCCTTTCTCGCGCGGAAGCGGACGAAGCCACCACGCGCACCGAACTCGTCGCCGATGTCGCTGGCGACGCAACCGTCTGCACCTACACCGTCGAGTACGAGGGCGCCCACCCGACCCGAGCCATCGCCCTCTGTGAATTCGAGCCCGGCCGCCGCACCCTTGCCGTCACCGAGGATTCCGATCTCGCGAGCGAGATGACCCGCGAGGAATTCGGCCGCCGCCCCGTCCGAATCCACGAAAACGGAACCTTCAGCTGAGAAGCACCGCGAAAAGGGCCTGACAGTCCCCCGCGCCCGGCGTTCCTCATACGAGTCGGGGAACCCCAGCGCACGATCGCCAGGAAGATCAGTCCGGCCGACAGACGGTCTTGCTCAGTCGAGTTCCTGGATCATCTGCACGGCAGATGCGGCCAGGGCGTCCACCTGGGCCTGGAAGGCATCCGTGTTTGCGGCGGCTCCCATCACGCCTTTCAGGTAGCGAGACAGCACACCTTCGACGATCGCGGCCAGCCTCCAGTATTGGAACGCGCGGTAGTAGCTCACCTTGGAAACATCGCGGCCGGTGCGCTCGGTGTAGCGCACGAGGAATTCCGCCCGGGTCGGGAAGCCGGGGCAGGCGGTGGGCGAGATGGCGGCACCACCGGCCGTCGCTCCCGTTTCTCCGACCTCCGTCCAGTTGTTCATGATGTAGCCGATGTCGGCCAGAGGATCGCCAAGCGTGCAGAGTTCCCAGTCGAGTACGGCAGCGACCTTTCCCTCGGCGAGGGACAGCATGTTTCCCAGCCGGTAGTCGCCATGGACGATCGACGCACCGATCTGTTCCGGCATATGCGCCTCGAGCGCGGCCGCCACTTCTTCCATCGATGCCAGCTCGCGCGTCTTCGTCTTCTCCCACTGGGTCCGCCAGCGCTTGATCTGCCGGGCCAGGTAGCTCTCCTTGCGTCCGAGATCCCCCAGCCCGATCGTATCCGGATCGACCGCGTGGAGATCGGCCAGAACCTCGATCACGTGCTCGCCGAGCCGGCTCCGCGCGGGTTCATCGAGAACTCGCGAGGCGAGGTCCACGTCTGTCAGCACATGGCCTTCGACGTAGTCCATCACATAGAAGGGCGCGTCGTTCACGCTCTCGTCCTGGCAGAGTCCGAGCGCAGAAGGCACGGGGACCGCCGTCGGCCCGACTGCCGCGATGATCTTGTGCTCGCGCCCCATGTCATGAGCCGTCGCAATCACCGCCCCGAGCGGCGGACGCCGCAAAACGAAGGCATTCCCGGCCGCATCCATCACCCTGTAGGTGAGGTTCGAGTGTCCGCCCGTGATCAGCGCGAACCGCAGCGGCGGCTTCACGTCCGGAATGTTGCTCTCGAACCACGCGGTTACGTTCTCAGCGCGGATGCCCTTGATCGGTTCGTCATCTGCCATCGCCCGGTACGCTAGCAGCCTCCAGAGGCCACCGCGTCACATCGGAAGGGCCGCTCAACCCGCTCCCGGCTTCTCACCCGCAAAGAATGCCCGCGGGTTGTCCACCAGGAGCCGCTCGATCTGGGCTTCACTCACCCCCGCTTCTCGTAACTGCGGAATGATCCGCTCGAAGAAGTGGCTCGGGTTCCAGACCTTGATCACCTCGGCGTAGAGCTCCGGCGGGAGCGGCTGGCCGCGCCAGCACCACACGGAATCATGAGAAACGACCACGTGTCCACCGGCGCCCGCTTCGAGAAGTCGAACGAGCGAGGCGACCCGCTCGGCGTCCGGATGCAACAACTCGATCCCGAAGCGGTCGAAGCCGAGATACGAGCCGCCGTTCACGAGCTGCATGTGATAGGCGTGGTCGGTCGTACCACAGGAGTGGCCGATCAGGATGCGATGGGGCGGGACGCCGTTCTCGGTGAGGATGCGCTGCTGTTCATCGCCCATCGTCCCCTCGTCCGTATGCGTCGTGATCGGCGCGCCGGTCGCCACCGAGGCCTTCGCGGCCGCGAGGAGGATGTCCTTTTCGTAGGGCGTGATCTGCCCGGCGCCGGTCGCGACCTTGATGATGCCGGCGCGCACGCCCGTCTCGCCAATGCCGTCGGTCAACTCCTTCTCGAAGAGCTCGGCCATGGCGTCGACGACCGGAGCAAAGCCCGAACGAAAATGCCAATACGGGAACCCTCCCTCGTTCTGCTTGTAGAGCCCGGTCGCACAGATGATCTGGAAACCGGTGCGCCCGGCCATGTCGGCCATGAACTCGACATCGCGCCCGAGATCCGAGGGGCATGGGTCGAGCATCGAAACCACACCGTGATCGCGGATCTCGCCAATGCGATCCGTGACGGCCGCACGCATCTCGTCGCGGGTGGGGCCCGGGTGGATCGTGTCCGATTCCCAGCCGGGGTAGCCGATCAGCAGGTGCTCGTGCATGAGCGTGCGCCCCAGTTCTTCGGGGGCGATCGGGCCGGTAACGGTCTGGATCTGTTGGGCCATGGCGGGTTCCTCCGGCAGGGAGGATACACCGCTCTGCCCAAAGCGATGGGCTACTCGGGCGTGACGTAGGCCGCGGTGATCCCGCCATCCACCGCGAAGGTCGCACCGGTCACGAAGGAGGATTCGTCGGAGGCGAGGAACACGACCGCCTGGGCGATCTCCTCGGCATCGCCGAAGCGGCCCATCGGGATGTGCACGAGCCGGCGCTGCATCTTCTCCTCGGTATCCAGATACTTCATCAGCAGCTCCGTTCGCAGCGGGCCGGGACAGAGGGCGTTCACGCGGATGTCCTCGCGCGCGTGGATGACGGCGAGCTCCCTGGAGAGCGCCAGGACCCCCCCTTTGCTGGCGGTGTAGGCGAGCTGGGGCGTGGCCGCGCCAAGTGAGGCCACGAAGGATGCGGTGTTGATGATCGAACCACCGCCCGCACGACGAAGTGCCGGGATGCCGTACTTGCAGCCGAGGAACACACCCTTCAGGTTGACATTCATCGTCAGGTCGAAGACGGCTTCGTCGGTGCTCTCGGCATCCCCATCATCGATATGCGAAATACCGGCGTTGTTGAAGAGCACGTGGAGCGCATCGAAGGAACGCTCGGCGGCGGCCACCATCCGTTCGCAATCAGCCGCCTTCGAGACATCCGCCTGCACGAAGAGTGCCTCGGCGCCCTCCTCCCGCAGCTTCTCGGCTGCCGCAGTCCCCTCGGTTTCGTCGAGGTCGACGAGGACCACCTGCGCACCTTCCGCCGCGAAGGCTCGTGCCGTCTCGAGGCCGATTCCCCGGGCGCCGCCCGTCACCAAGGCAACTTTTCCAGCCAACCGCTCTGCCATCGTCTCCCCGCCCGACCGTCTGTCGGCCTAACCACCGATCCGATACATCTCGATGCGCTCGCCGGCTTTTCGCGGGCCTGCCTTCTCGGAGCGCTCTTCCGAGTAGCGATCTTCCCGCTCCGTCCAAGTACCCGCGATCATCTCGCGCAAGGTCGCGTCACTCACGCCGGCCCGAAGAGGCGTCTTGAGATCGCGGCCACCCTTGGCGAACAGGCACGTCACGAGTTCGCCCTCAGCGGAAAGCCGAGCCCGGGTGCAACCGCCGCAAAACGGCTCGGTCACGGATGCGATCACACCGATTTCGCCGGAGCCATCACGATACCGGTAGCGCCGCGCGACTTCGCCGCTGTAGTTGGGATCGACGGGCTCGAGCGGAAACTCCGCATCGATGCGCTCGATGATCTCGCGGGCCGGCACCACCTGTTCGAGCCGCCAGGCATTCATCGTGCCGACGTCCATGAACTCGATGAAGCGAAGAATGTGACCCGTCCCGCGGAAGTGACGGGCGAGCGCGACGACATCGTCCTGGTTCACGTCGCGCTGCACGACGCAGTTGATCTTGACGGGCCCGAGGCCCGCCGCTTCTGCAGCCGCGATCCCCGCCAAAACCTGCTCGGGCTCCCCGCGCCCGCCGGACGTGTGCTGGAAGACTTCAGGGCGAAGCGAATCCAGACTGACCGTCACGCGCTGAAGGCCCGCGCCAGCAAGCGCCGCGGCTTGCCCGGGCAGCAGCACGCCGTTCGTCGTGAGTGCCAGATCTGCCACGCCGGGAATGGCCGCCAGACCGGCGACCAGGTCGCTCAGGTTCGCGCGCACCAGAGGCTCGCCACCGGTGATGCGCAGCTTCGTGGCGCCCAACTCGACCGCAAGCCGCGCGACGCGCAGCACTTCCTCGAAACGCAGGATGTCCTTGCGCGGCAGGAAGCGGTAGTCCTCACCGAAGACTTCGGCGGGCATGCAGTAGGGGCAGCGGAAGTTGCAGCGGTCAGTGACCGAAATGCGGAGATCGCGAAGCGGGCGGCCCCGGGTATCCCGAAGCTCCGCTGCCGCGGCGGTTCCTCCTTGCCCGGTCAGTCCGCGTAGCCCCACTTCTTCTTGTTCTCCGCCACTTCCTCGGTGGAGGGCGTCGGGTGTTCGGTGACTTCGGGCACCTCGAAGGCGTCCTTGTCATCGAGCATCTTGGCGTTCTTGCCGACGTCGGCGGCGAAGACTTCGGGAACACGCTCGTCCTCGAAGATCGCTTCCCACGGGCACTCCGGCTCGCACACGCCACAATCGATGCACTCTTCGGGATCGATGTAGAGCTGGTTCGGAAAGGCGCTCTTGTCATCACCTTTGTACTCGTAGATGCAATCCACGGGGCAGACCTCGACACAGGCTGCGTCCACTTTGTCCTGGCAAAGGCTCGTAATCACCCAGGGCATCGTCTCTCCTCAAAATGGCTCACCCGGTCGGCTCACTCCCACCGGGCGCTCAGCGGGCCGGCGAATCCTAACGGCTCTGGAGGGCTTGGGGAAGGAATCTTGACTCCTTCGTCTGGTATTTCTACCTTGCCGGTTCCTTACGACGCCTGCCCGGAGACCCTTATGAGTGAACCGACTGCCCACGCGCGCATCCAGGCCCTGGTCGATGGAAACCCTGTGGTCCTGTTCATGAAGGGCCACCGCCAGATGCCTCAATGCGGCTTCTCGGCCCAGGTCATCCAGATCCTGGACTCGTTGATCCCCGAATACACGACAGTGAACGTGCTCGAGGACCCGGAGGTCCGTCAGGGCATCAAGGATTTTTCGAACTGGCCCACGATCCCCCAGCTCTACGTTCGAGGCGAGTTCGTGGGTGGCTGCGACATCATCACCGAGATGTATCAGTCCGGTGAGCTCCAGCCGCAGTTGCGCGGCGAGGGCTGAGCCGGTCGGAACCCCGGGCGACCCCGTGGATCCCAACTCCCCCGTACCCGCAGTCTTCGATGTCGGCGACGACAGCTTCGTCACCGATGTGCTGGAGGCCTCTCACCAGGTTCCCATCGTCGTCGATTTCTGGGCGCCGTGGTGTGGCCCGTGCAAAGCCCTGGGGCCCATCCTCGAGCGCCTGGCCGAGGAATCCGGGGGCGCCTTTCGGCTTGCCAAGTTGAACGTCGACGAAGCCCCCCAAGTGGCTGCCCAGGTGCAGGCTCGCAGCATTCCCCTGGTCGTGGGCTTCCGCGATGGGCAGGCGGTAGCCGAGTTCGTCGGCGCCCGTCCCGAGAGCGGCGTGCGCGAGTTCTTGGCCAAGCTCCTCCCGAGCGAGGCCGATCAACTCGCTTCCGAAGGTGCCGACCTGCTGACCGGAGGCCAACCCGAAGCCGCCGAGCAGCGCTTCAGGGCTGCCCTCGACGCCCAGGATCGACACCCGCGCGCCCTCCTCGGCCTGGCCCGCGTGCTCGCCAGCCGCGGTGAAGCCGAAGCGGCCCTGGCCGAGCTCGACCAGCTGACGCTCGCAGGGCCGGAAATCGAGCAGGAAGCCGAACACCTGGCCGCCGAGATCCGCACCCAGAGCCAAGCCTCTGCGAGCGGCGATGCCGACACCGCCGCACTGCAAGCGAAGCTCGACGCCGACCCGGACGATCTCGCCACGCGCCTGGAGCTGGGCCGCGCCCTCGCCGCCGCCCACGCTTACGAGCCCGCTCTCGAAGCCTTCCTCCAGGTCATCCAACGAGACCGTGACTTCGCCGACCAGGCCGCCCGAAAAGCCATGCTCGACCTCTTCGAGCTGCTCGGCAACGACCACGATCTCACCCACGACTACCGCGCCGCGCTGGCCCGCACCCTCTTCCGCTGACGCATCAGAGGGGCGCTCCTCAACGCAGCATGAACGCGACGAGGTGTTGCGTTGAGGAACGTCCCCTCAGATGCGGTGTCATCGCGATATCCTTTCTGGATGCCGCGTGGATTCATCCTCCAGCCGACCTACCGCATTCGGGGGAGTGTTCCGGTCGTTCAGCTGTATGGGCGGCTCGAAGGAGGCGAGCCTTTCCTGGTCGAAGATGACCGGTTTCGTCCCTATTTGTTCGCGCCGCCGCGAGCGGCGGAGGAGTTGGCCCAGCGACGTGGGATTCGCATCTCCGAAACGGAGCTATGCGATCTCGAGGGCAAGCCCGTCGTGCGAATCGAAGTGGCCACACCTGCGGATGTACCGACGATTCGCGATCGCCTGATCCGATCGGGTGTTCCGGCGCTCGAGTCGGATGTCCGCTTTCCCTATCGGTACCTGATCGACCATGACATCCGCGCGACGCTCGCCATCCACGGTGATCCCGAACGCGTGCCGCTGGGCCCCGGAGCACCGGACCTTCTTCGTTTCAAGAATCCGACGATCGAAGCTGCGGACGCTCGCCCCGAGCTCACCACACTCTCGATCGATATCGAAACGACGGGCGATGCGAAGCTCGTCTTCGCGGTAGCCCTCGTTGGTTGCGGGGTCGAAGAAGTGCTGCTGATCGGCGACCGCCCCGTGCGAGGCACGACGGTCGTCGCGGACGAAGCCGAACTCCTGCGCCTGACGTTGGAACGCATCCGCGCGCTCGACCCGGATGTACTGCTCGGTTGGGCAGTGGTCGATTTCGATCTGCGCGTGCTCGCCAGCCGCGCGGAGGCCCACCAGATTCCCTTCTTTCTCGGCCGGGCGGACGAAACGGTTCGCTTCCAACGTGATCTGGGCTTCACCCGCCAATCCCGCGCCGAAGTACCAGGGCGCATGGTGCTCGATGGCATTCCGTTGGTGCGCGACGCGCTGCGCCTGCCCGACTACCGGCTGGAGACGGTCGGACAGCACGTGCTCGGCCGCGGCAAGAAGATCGATCAATCGGCGCCGAACAAGGCCCAGGAAATCTACCGGATGTGGCGCGAGGATCCGGAATCTCTCGCTGTCTACAACCTGGAGGATGCACGGCTGGTGCCGGAAATCCTCGAGCATGAGGGGCTGCTCCAACTCACCTACGAACGCAGCAGGTTGGCAGGAATGCAGCTCGATCGCGTCGGAGCGAGTATCGCCTCGTTCGATCGCGTCTACCTTCCGGAGCTGCGCCGCCACGGACGCGTGGCGCCTAGCGTCGACAGCGAGCGCAAGAGCGCAAGGATCCAAGGCGGCGCGCTGCTCGAGCCGGAGCCGGGCATCTATCACAACGTGGCGGTACTCGACTTCAAGAGCCTGTATCCGAGCCTGATCCGCACCTTCCATCTCGACCCGCTCGCCCATGCTCGCGCCACGGACACGGATCCCGCAGCGCCGAACGGCGCTCGCTTCTCCCGGGACGAGGCCATCCTGCCCGGCGTGATCGAGCACTTCATGAAACGCCGCGAGGCCGCCAAGGCCCGAGGGGACCGCCACGCCGACCAGGCGATCAAGATCATGATGAACGCGATGTTCGGCGTGCTCGGCGCCGCTTCGTGTCGCTTCTTCGACCCGGACATCGCCAACGCCATCACCGGCTTCGGCCAGCAGACCCTGCACTGGACGCGCGATGCCTTCGAGGAAACGGGGCATCGGGTGCTCTACGGTGATACGGACTCGGTCTTTGTCGAGCTGCCGAAGGAACTCGACGCACTTCAGGCGAATGCGCTGGCCCAGGAGCTCCGCGCCCGCGTCGAAACCCGCATCGCTGAACGCGTCCGCGACACCTACCAGGTGGAGCCCCAGCTCGTCCTCGAACTGGAGAAGATCTTCACGCGGCTCATGCTTCCCCGCGTCCGAGGCGGGCGATCCGGGAGCAAGAAACGTTATGCGGGCTGGATCGGCAGCCGTGACGATGGCGAACTCATCGTCGTCGGCCTCGAAAGCGTGCGGCGAGATTGGCCGGATATCGCCCACCGCCTCCAGCAAGGCATGCTCGAACGCCTCTTCACGGATCGGGAGGTCGTGCCTTTCGTTGCCGAACTGGTGGAACAGGTTCGTGCGGGATCGCTCGATGCCGAGCTCGTCTACGCCAAGCGCCTGCGCAAGGGCGCCCTCGAGAACTACACGACCAATGCCCCGCACGTGGTCGCCGCCCGCAAGCTCGGCGGGCGGCCTGGCTCGCTCATCCGCTACGTCATCACCCGAAGAGGCCCCGAGCCCACGCCTCCCGGCACGGCCATCCCGAAGGACCTCGACCGGAGCCACTACGTGGAGAAGGTGCTGCGGCCAGTCGCCGACGCCATCTTCGAGCTGACCGAGCACAGCTTCGACGAAGCGATCGGGAACCCGACCCAGCTTCGACTGCTCTGAAGCCAAGGGCTCGGGTGGTCGCCAGCCAGGGCGAACGAAGCTGCTGGCAGCCCAACCGGATCTGGATTGGCCCGGCACGGCCGGATCTAGCCCGGGCTGATCACTTCGAGCAGCGAGGCCTCGCCCGGCACGCCGATGCGCAACGGAAAGCCGTAGAACCCCGTGCCCCGGTGAACGTAGAGCCGGTTCGTGCCGAGACCGAAGAAACCGTGATCGGGCCAGCGGCTGCGGGAGAGCACCGTCCAATCGAGGCCGAAGCTGACCAGGCCGATCTGTCCGCCGTGGGTATGCCCGGAGAGCACCAGATCGGCCTCGCCATCCGCGAGATCGGCAAAGCCCAGCGGATCGTGCACGAGCCACAGGCGGAGGTGCCCCTCGCGCCGGGGGAAGCGCGCGGCCAGGGCATCGAGGCGCTCGGCTCGCTCCTTCCGCGCCCAATCCGCGCCCACCAGCTGGACCGGCCCGGCAGCCGTCTCGACCATGGCCTCGTCATCCATCAGCAATATTGCCCCGCAAGCCGCGAGAGCCGCGCGCACTTCTTCGGGTGCCTCGTGGTCATGGTTGCCGAAGATGGCGAAGCAGCGGCCGCGAGCAGCCTTCAAGGGCGCAAGAGCCTCGGTCAGGGCACCCGCCGTAGCGTTGCCCTCCATTGTGAGAAGGTCCCCGGTGATCAGCACCAGATCCGGCTCGTGGGCCAGGAGTTCTTCGATGCGAGCCTGCAACCGGTGGATCGGCTGCCAAGGGCCCAGGTGTGGATCGGCGATCTGCACCACCCGCAGGGGGCGCTCCGGGGTCGGCGGCGGCGGGCGGCGGAAGTGCCGTTCGACGGGGATACGAGAGGTCTCGGAGTAGATCCGGCGATCCAGGACGATTCGCACGATCTCTCGTCGCAAGCCCAGGGACGTGGCGACCGAAAACGCGACCAGTGCGAGGGGAAGCAGGCCAAGCCAGGCCAACCCGCTGGCGACCCCGGCAAATCCCAACCCCTCGGCGCCCAGGCGCAAGAACTCCGTCAGCAGCAGCCAGGGCCCGGCCACGGCGCCAAGTGCCAGGAAGGCCATCCCCGGTAGGGAGACCCCCCAGCGGAAGGCCCGAGGCCGAAGCCGCGCCTTCACCAGAGATGCGAAGTGAAGCCCGGTCGCGAGCATTCCGTAGACGAATGCCCAGCCGACGCCCCAACGGAAGCTCTCAGGAACCTGCGCCGCGCTTCGAACGGCCAGCCCCAGGGCGCCCGGGAAGGAGATCAATACCAGGACCGACGCAAAGATCGCGTAGGTGCGCCCGCGGAAGCGCCCCGCGTAGAGCGGCAGGCCGATGCCGATGCCGAGAGCGAGGGAGGGGAGGAGCCAGCTGGGAGGGGCAAACATGAGCAGCGCAGGATAGTGGCCATTCGCCCCAGGCACCCGGGCTCGTGCCCTTTGGTCGCTTCATTTGGGCATCACATGGCCGAGCTACCTCTTGCCGAGAAGGTTGGCGTACACCCAAGCCAACATCTCCCCCGGAGACCTCCCTCATGAACGAACTGCAGCAACTCGCCCCCCGCCCCGAGACTCATGAGATCCGTGTCCGCTTTGCCAGCCGGGCCTCTCTGGTGGCTGGCCTGACCCGCGCCAAGAACGAGCCGTGGGTAGAGCGAGCCCGGATCGATCTCTCGAGCCGGGAGCTCGTCCTGGCCATGGCCGGCGGCGGTGGCCATGTCGCGGCTGCCAGCGAATGCCATGTTCGCCCACATCTGCAGCTCGTCCCGGACGTCGTGCAGGAAGGCGCCGCGGCCTAGGCCCATACCCGCGAGCCCTGTTCGACTCAGCCGGTAGGATGAGCGCATGGCCGAAGCCAACGCTCCCGATCCGACCGCCGTCCACACCTACCTCGCAGACCTCCAGGACCAGATCTGCGACGCCCTCGAACGCGAAGACGGCCGGGCCCGCTTCAGCCGCGAGGAACGACCGGGCCCCGGTGGAGGCCTGGCCCGACCCCGCGCACTCGCCGATGGGGCCGTGATCGAGAAGGCCGCCGTGCACTTCACCCACGCCAAGGGCCCGGGCCTGCCACCCGCCGCGACGGAACGGCGACCCGAACTCGCGGGTGCACCCTTCGAAGCGGTCTCGCTCTCGATGATCGTCCACCCGCAGAACCCCTACGTCCCCGTCACCCACATGAACCTGCGCTGCTTCATCGCCACACCCGAGACCGGCGAGGCGATCTGGTGGGTAGGCGGTGGCTTCGACCTGACCCCCGCCTACGGCTTCGAGGAAGACGCGGTCCACTGGCACCGCGTCGCCCGAGAGGCCTGCGCCCCCTTTGGCGAGGAGACCTATCCGCGCTTCAAGGCCTGGTGCGACGAGTACTTCTTCCTCCCCCATCGAGAAGAAGCCCGGGGCGTGGGCGGCGTGTTCTTCGATGATCTCGTGCTGGACGATTTTCCGAATACCTTCGCCTTCCTCCGCAGCGTCGGAGATCACTTCCTCCCGGCGTACCTGCCCCTCGTGCAGCGCCGCCGGAACATGAGCCACGGCGATCGCGAGCGGCAATTCCAACTGCTGCGCCGTGGGCGCTACGTCGAGTTCAACCTGGTCTACGACCGCGGCACGAAGTACGGGCTGCAATCCGGTCGCCGGGTGGAATCCGTGCTGGCCTCGATGCCCCCGCTCGTGCGCTGGGTCTATGACTGGCAGCCGGAGCCGGGCAGCCCCGAGGCCGAGCTCGCCGAGACGTTCCTGAAGCCGCGAGATTGGCTGGGGGATTCACCGGGGGCCTAAGCGGGCGCGAACCTCCGCTCGCCCCCCCCGACTCCTTGTCCGAGGGCCGTGCGGCTCCCTGGGCGAGCTGGGATTGTTGATGCGGCACGACGTTGCCGGCTTCTTCGCGCTCACGGGAGAAGAGGCCGTCGCCGTCCCCTAAGCTTGTCCCATGCCCCTCCGAGATCTCGAGCTCTCGTCGCGCAGGCGGCTCCCGGCGCGCCTGCTGCGGGCTCAGAGCGTCCGCTCGAGCGGACCCGGCGGGCAGAACGTCAACAAGGTCGCCACCAAGGTCGACCTCTCGCTCGATCTGGAGGCTGCTGCGCGGTTGCTAGGCGCGACACCGATCGCCCGCATCCGCCACAAGCTGGCCTCGCGCATCACAGCCGATGGCCGCCTCCACGTTCAGGCAGGTCGTGCTCGGACCCGCGGACGCAACCTCGAGGCCGCGCTCTCGCGGATGGAAGATCTCCTGCGTGAAGCCCTGAAAGTTCCCCGGCGGCGCCGAGCCACGCGGCCTTCGCGAGCGAGCCGCGAGAGACGGCTCACGGCGAAGCGGCACACTGCAGAAAAAAAGCAGTCGAGGTCGCGTCCGGACGAATAGGCGACCCCGCCCTTTGTTCGCGCCACCTGGGCGACAGCCCTCAGTTCCAATGAAACGCGATGTCGACCTTCGTCTCCGGGTGAAGACTGTTGTGAACCGGGCAGGTGTGGGCCGTGCGTTCGAGAACGCGGCGGGCGCTTTCGGGAATGCCGGCCGAAAACTCGACCTGGACGTCCAAGCGACCGATGCGTCTCGTCGGGTCGGCGACCATATGCTTCTCGACGCTCACCGTCGTGCCCTTCAGCGGCCACTCGTGGCGGCGAGCGACGATGCCCATCACCGTGAGGATGCAGCTGCCGAGCGCGGTAGCCAGGAGATCCGTCGGAGAGAATGCCTCGCCGCGCCCCTCATTGTCTTTGGGAGCGTCGGTCTCGAGCGTCGCGCCCGAGGGGTGACGGGCGCTCGAATGGAGCTCCCCTTCGTACTGCATCTCGATTCGGACCATGCTGTCTTCCCTTTCTGGCGTCAGAGGGCGGCGTAGGCCGCATCGATGAGCGCAAGCGCCCGGTCGTCGAGCAGGATACGCGGCCCCATCCGGTTCATCACATAGCCGAAGCCAAGGCGCCGCTGCGTATCGGCGAGCCCCACCGAGCCACCCGCACCCGGGTGACCGAAGGCCTCTTCGCTCGGCCCGAAGCGGGTCGTCCGCTCGTCCTGGGAGAGCATGAAACCGAGGCCGAAGCGCGTGGAGAGCCCGAGCACGGCATCCGGCCCGCGGGATTGCTCGCAACGCGCCGCTTCGATCGACTCGGAGCTGATCACACGACCGTCGTTCAGCGCGACGATGCCGTAGAGCTTTGCGACCGCGCGCGCGTTCGTGTGCCCGTTTGCACCGGGAATCTCGGCACTCCGCCATTCCGGAACGTTCACTCCGGCCATCATCGAAGGCGGGTTGCCGAACGCGCGCGCTGTCATGCCCTCGGGATCGGCCATGATCATCTTCCCGATGTCCAGGGCGTCCTTCTCATCAGGGCCTGGCATCGCCATCGGCCCCATCTCCGCGACCCTGCCGTGTTCCGCTTCCGGCAGCCCGATATGGAAATCGAGATCCAGAGGCCCGGCGATCTCGTCGCGAAAGAACGTCCCGAGGCTCTTGCCGCTGATGCGACGAACGACCTCGCCAACGAGCCAGCCGTAGGTGAGCGCGTGGTAGCCATGCTCTTCACCCGGTGTCCACCACGGCGTTTCAGCGGCCAACGCAGAGGCCATCGCGTCCCAGTCGTAGAGGGCTTCCCCAGGGAGAACCTCGCGAACCGCGGGCAGCCCAGCCCGGTGGGAGAGCAGCCAGCGAACCGGGATGTCCTGCTTCCCTTCCGCAGCGAATTCCGGCCAGTATTCCGCAACCGGCGCATCCAGATCGAGCTTCCCCTGATCGACGAGCCGATGCGCACAAAACGCTGCCGCCCCCTTGGTCGTCGAGTAGACGTTCACCAGGGTGTCCCGCTGCCAGGGCTGGGTACGCGCCTGATCCGCGAAGCCGCCCCAAAGGTCGACGACAGGCTCCCCGTCCAAGAAGACACTCACCGCGGCACCGATCTCATCTCGTTCCCGGAAGCCCTCTTCGAAAACGGCGCGCACGCCCTCGAAGGCTTCGTGACAGCTTCCTTGAATGTCGCCCATGGGAGTCCGCCTCGCGCAGCCGAGCCTACGCTCATTGATCCTCGCCCTCGCTGGGACCTCAGCCGATCTGAGGCCACTCCGGATGCCAGGGCCGTTCGCGTTCGAAGGCCAGGGCGGCGCGCAGCACCAGATCGTCCCGATGGCGCGGGCCGACGATCTGGAGACCGATCGGAAGGCCGGCCTTGGAGATGCCTGCTCGAACCGTCGCTGCCGGATGCCAGGACATGTTGAACGGGATGGTGAACGCTGCGACGCCGGCCGCGGGCTGCTTGCGTCCCTCGGTTTCGTCCGGGAACGGTCCGCGGGCCGGAGGCGGGTCGTAGGGCACGGTGGGCGTGAGAAGAAAATCGACTTCATCGAAGACCCGGGCGCACCACTCGTTCAGCTGCATGCGTTGCTCAGCGATGCGGCCCCAGATCTCGGGGGTCATCGCATTCGCCGTCTTGACGCCGCGGATGAAGGTTCGCCCGAACTCTTCTTCTCGCTCCGGCAGGTAGGAGCCAAGCGGACCCGCCGCTTCGAACGCACCGAGCAGCCCCCACTCGCGCCCCATTCGGGGCGGCCCACCCTCGATCGGCACCAGCGTGTGGCCCGCCGCCTCGAAGGCCTTCACCGAATCCTCGAAGCAGGCGGCCACATCGGATTGCACCACCGCATAACCGAGATCTGGCGAGACTCCGAAGCGCGTCCCCGCCGGCAGCTCCTCTGCCAGGGCCTCGACGTAGGAGATGCCGGGGTCCGGCAACGACTTCGGATCACAAGGCGAAGCCCCGGCCACCTGATCGAGGAAGAGCGCACCGTCGGCGACGGTCTTCGTCGTCGGACCGTACACCGAGGTATCGCCGTAGTTCCAATGATGCATCGGGCCGCGGGGAACCCGACCGAAGGAAACCTTCAAACCGAACGCGCCCACGAAGCTCGCGGGAATGCGAATCGAACCGCCACCGTCGGATGAGGTCACCAGAGGGCATACGGATGCGGAGAGCACCGCGGCCGAACCGCCGCTCGAACCGCCGGGCGTTCGCTCGAGATCCCAGGGTGAGCGCGTCACGCCGTAGACGAGATTCTTCGTGATCGCCGTGTAACCGAACTCCGGTGCATTCGTCTTTCCGATCAGGATGGCTCCCGCAGCGCGCAGCCGACCCACCTGGGTGCTGTCGTGATCCGCAATGCGATCCTTGAAGATCAGGCATCCCTCGGTGTGGGGAAGACCTTCGGCCGCCTCGAGATCCTTGACGCCAAGGGGCACACCTTCGAGGGGCCGCGCTTCGCCGCGGGCGATGCGCTCGTCGGCAGCCCGGGCATCGGCGAGAATGGCCTCGCGATCCCGCAGCGCAACGAAGGCGTTCAGATCCGCGTTGGTGGCATCGATGCGCGCCAGCACGGCTTCGCTGAGTTCGACTGCGGAGAGCTTCCGTTCGCTCAGCGCGGCGGTGAGCTCGGTGAGGGAGAGATCGAGGGGGGTCGTCATCTGGGCAGTGTAGACCGGATTCCTCGTGGCGGCCCCGGGGCCTCCGCGCCGGATGGCCTCTTCGTTCAGCTGAGCGCCATGTGGCTTGCGCGCGGTGTTGATCGAACATGTCTCTTGTGCCGCCCGAGCCCTCCATTTCGTGCTCGCGTTCGAGCCAGTCGAGCAGTGGCCGGCCCGACCCACCGGCAAGGTCGAGTCGTTCTTCAGATGGCTGAGGCGTCAGGCCGTTTCGATCCTGCCGGGCAGATCGACCTGGATCAAGGTGCCTCCGCCCTCGCGTCCCATTGCGCGCGCTTCTCCTCCGTGGTGGCGTGCCACCTGTCGTACGATGGCGAGGCCGAGCCCCAGCCCACCGGCCGCGCCATTGCCGCGGGTAAAGGCATCGAACACCGCTTGCTGTTGCGCCTCGGGGATGCCGGGGCCGCGATCTGCGACGGAGACGCGCACTCCGGGTCCGTCGGCGAGGGGGTCGATTCGGATCTCCACCAGGCAACCCGGTGCGTGGCGCTCGGCATTCGTAATCAGGTTGCGAAGCAGGTGGCGCAGACTGCGCGCATCGCCGAGTAGCGCGGGTGCGCCGTCCGGCGGGCCGACGACTTCGATCTCACCTTCCGCACGGGCTGCTTCTTCCGCCGCCATCGCGAGCAGGTCCACCTGGTCGTAGCCGGCCGTCGGCGCGAGCATGTCGAGCCGGCTCACCACCAGCAGCTCCTCGACGCCAGCGTCGAGCTCTGCGACATCGTGGGCCACCTGCCGACGGAGTTCCGATAGCCGCTCCGCGGAGAGATCGGCGCCGCCTCCCAGGATCTCGACGGCGATGCGCAGCCGCGCGAGAGGAGAGCGCAACTCATGGGACGCACTGGCCAGGAGCGTCCGCTGCGCCTCGACCAACGATTCGATGCGCTGGGCCGTGCGATTGAAGGATTCGGCGAGCCGCGCGACCTCGTCTCGCCCCTCGATCGGCGCCCGCGCGGTCAGCTCGCCTTGCCCGAATGCATCCACGCTCGTGGAGAGGCGCTCGAGCCTCCCAGTGATACCGCGTGCAACTGGATAGGCACCCACACCAAGGGCCAGCGCGAAGGCGGCCAGCGCAAGCAGACCATGCCAACCCGAACCGCGTCCGTGGGCGAGCCTGAGCACCACCCAGTGTCCGCTGGCAAGAGGAACCGCTGCCGCCGGTGGCCCGCGGAAGCCACCGCGAAGCCAATGCGCGCTGTCCTCATCGACGCGCGGAGCGGGTACGAGCGGCCCTGCCTCGACCAGCCGGCGTCCGTGTTCGTCGAACACGGCAAGACCGGAATTGAACTCCCGCGCCAGGCGCTCCACACGCACCTGCAACTTCTCGGGATCCGCTTCCTCGGGAGAGATCAGCAGCTCGGCTGCGGCCGTGAGCTCGGCGAGCGGACGAGCTTCCGATCCGCGATCCACCGCCCGGAACAACAGCGCGGAGAGGAGGAAGAAAACCAGTACGACCGCCAGGAAGGCCAGGTAGATGCGCAGGGAGAGTCGGCTCATAGGCCAGGCTCGTCCTGCTTCGATGCGAACACGTAACCCGTGCCGCGCACGGTCAGGATCCGGCGGGGCTTCCGGGGATCATCCTCGATGGCTGCGCGGATCCGTGAGATATGGACATCGATGCTTCGATCGAAGGCCTCGAGATCGCGACCGGCGAGCCGGGCCATGATCGCATCGCGGCTGAGCACGCGTCCCGGCTGATCGGAGAGCACACAGAGCAGCGCGAATTGATGACTGGTGAGTTCGCGGTCCTCGCCCTCGATGCGCACCTTCCGTGCGCCGTGGTCGATCTCCAGACGACCAAAACGTTCGATCTTGTCCCCACCGGGCTCCACCCGCCCCCGCCGCAGAACGGCCCTCAAACGGGCCAGCAGCTCCCGGGGGTTGAAGGGCTTCGGCAGATAGTCGTCGGCACCGAGTTCGAGACCGACGATCCGATCGGTCTCGTCCCCACGCGCGGTGAGCATCAGGATCGGCAACGCGGCCGCTGCATCCCCGGCCTCTCCGGCGCGGATACGTCGGCACAGATCCAGGCCGTCCCCATCGGGGAGCATCACGTCGAGAATCAGCAGATCGTAGATGCCCGCGGCACTGGCAAGGAATGCCAATCCATCCGCCACGGTTCCCCGTGCATCGACCTCAAAGCCTGCTTCACCGAGATACTCCGCGAGCATGCGAGAGAGCTCCACGTCGTCGTCGATGAGCAGGATGCGAGGCGCCACCCCCAGACCGTGCTCCGACTTCTCGGCCGGCGCCAGCCCCTCGTTGCGTTCTGCACGGGCTCCGGAGCTGCCGCACGGCCGGCCGGAGCCCGGCCGTGCGTCAACTCTCCGGCTCAGCGCCAACCGTGTCCGCGGCCGCCATGGCGACCCCGGTGCTTCTCGTGCTCGGCGATCAGCGTGGCACGCTGTTCGGGTGTGAGCACCTCGGCAACCTGAACGAGCGTGTCGACGACCTGCTTGGAGCCCTCCTCCATACGCATGAGGACTTCCCCACGCAGCCGCTCGAGGGCATCGCGATCCACGGCCTGGCCAGACAAAGCCGCAGCGAACTCCGCGCGATGGGCCTAGTGCCCCTCGTGGAGACCGCGCATCTGCTCGATGGCTTCCTTCGCAATGATGGCGATCTCGTCCAGCTGTTGATCGCTGGGATCGGCACTGCGCAGCATCCAGCGAGCGCCGTGGCGGAGGTGATCCAGGTCGATCTCCTCGTCCCCGTGAAGCATGCCATGAGGGCCCGGGCCGTGGTGCCGGCCACAAGCGCTGGCCGTGACGACCATGAGGCCGAGAAGGCCGAAGACCGCCGAACCAATCCAGAATCTGCGTCCCATCTGATTTCCTCCCGAGCGCGTGCCAAGAGTATCGGCGGGAGGCATGTCGGGGGATGTTCGCGCAGGTAAAGAAGTGTAAAGCCGGGCCTAGGGGCCTGTCGTCACCCGAAGCGGAAGCCCTGCCGCCTGATACACCCGGTCGATCGTCTTCATGTTCCCGAGCGTATCCGCACGCCCCCCGTAGACCGGAGCGTAGGGCGCACCTTTCTCGAGCAACTGCAGGAAGGCCTCGAGTTGGTAGGCGAAGGTCGTACGGCGGGTGAGCTCTTGCCGTTCCGGCTCGCGTCCTTCCAGCGTCAGCGTGATCTCGTGGCCGATCATCGGCGCCTGGAACCGCGTCACCTCGAGCCGACCGCGCGGGCCCCTGGCCCGGAAAACGCTCTCGAAGGGCGTGCCTCGGCCCATCCCCGCTCGCATGCGGCCCACGGCGCCGCTGGGAAAGCGAAGCTCCGCCTGCATGTGCGCGTCGATTCCGGCTGGGCCCTGTTTGGCTTCTGCCGTGATCCCTTCCGGCTCCTGCCCAGAGGCCATGCGCAGCACGTGGAGCGTGTAGCAACCGAGATCCATCGTCACGCCGCCGGCGAGGGAAAGATCGAAACGGATATCCTCTTCTGGAATCGGAGCCGTGAAGACGGCCTCCAGCTCTTCCAGCGGGCCGAGCAACGAACCGCCCTCTCCCGTTCCGCGGCAGACCTCGACCAGGTGTTGCGCGACCGGGTGGTAGGGGTAGTGGATCGCCTCCATCAGCAACAGACCGCGGCGTTCGGCCTCGTCGAAGAGCCGCTCGGCTTCCGCGGCGTTGGCGGCGAGCGGTTTCTCGCAGAGCACATGCTTGCCTGCGCGAAGCGCTTCGAGGGTCCAGGGGCCGTGAAGCCCGTTGGGGAGCGGGTTGTAGACGACGTCCACGTCGTCTCGCGAAAGCAGGGCTTCGTAGGATTCCGACACGTCCGCGATGCCCTGAGCTTCCGCAAAGGCACGCGCCCTCTCGGGCTCCCGTGCCGCGACGGTCACGACCCGTGCACCGGCCTGTTCGGCACAGGGATCCACGATCGCCTTCGGCGCGATTCTCGCGGCACCCAGGATTCCGAAACCAACGATGTTCGAGGAGCTCGATTGCATCTGGAGAGCCTAGGCTACGCTGCCAGCCGCGAGGAGGACCCGTGACCGATCGAAGCCAGTTCGACCACGAAACCACGACCGATCAGGTGCTCGAGGGGATCGATCTCCAGGGTAAGGTCGCGATCGTCACAGGCTCCTCGGGCGGCCTCGGAGCGGAAGCGGCGCGGGGCCTCGCCTCGAAAGGTGCGGCCGTGACGATCACCGCACGAGACCTGGCAAAGGGTGAATCCGTCGCCGAGAGCATTCGCGCCAGTACCGGCAATGCGGCGGTCGCGGTACGGCCCCTCGAACTCGGTTCGCCCGAGAGCATTCGCGAGTTCGCCAAGAGCTGGCTCTCCGAACACAATGCGCTGCATATCTTGATCAACAACGCAGGTGTCATGGCGAGCCCTCTCGGGCGCACGGAGAAGGGCTACGAGCTCCAGTTCGGCACGAACCATCTGGGGCACTTCCTGCTCACCGGGCTGCTCACTCCCGCTCTCATTGCGGGCGCCCCCTCCAGGGTGGTGTGCGTCAGTTCCGGGGGGCACCGGTTCTCGCCCGTCGTATTCGAAGACCTGAACTACGAAAGCCGCGCCTACGACAAATGGGCGGCCTACGGTCAGGCAAAGACCGCCAACATCCTGCATGCGGTCGAACTCGACCGTCGGCTCCAGGACAAGGGCGTCCGCGCCTACGCAATCCATCCCGGCGGCATCATGACGGACCTGGGGCGTCATCTCGACGCGGACGACATCAAGATGCTCACCGAGCGATCCTCGAGTTCGGGCATCCGATGGAAAAAGATCCCGGCTGGCGCCGCCACAGAGGTCTACGCCGCGACGGCTCCAGAACTCGCCGAGACGGGCGCCGTCTACCTCGAAGACTGCGGAATCGCCGAGATCTCGAACGACATGGAGCAATCCGGCGGGGTGGCGTCTTATGCGCTGGATGCGGACAACGCGAAGCGCCTCTGGGAGATCTCGGAGCGGCTCGTAGGCGAACGCTTCAACGCCTAACATCGGACCAGCCGAGCCTGGAGAAAGACGCGCTCGGCGATCGAGAAGCTCCCGAGGATCGTCTCGGCGCCCTGGTCGAGACGGCCTTCGAGGTAGCTACCTTGGGCCCGACGCCTACGCGAGTTCTGCGATGACCGGAGCGTGGTCGGAGGCCGTCAGGCCTTCCTGCTTCTTGCGGTAGTCCCGATCGATCGTCACCTCGCGGGTCCGATCGCGCACGCCCGCCGTGCCCAGGACGAAATCGATCCTCAGTCCGTGGCCTCGGTGAAAGGAGCCGCCCCGGTAGTCCCACCAGGAGTAGGCCTGCTCATCGGGATGGAGCGCGCGAAACAGATCCATCCAACCCTGTTCCGCGAAGCGGCCCATACGAGCGCGCTCGGCGTCGGTATGAAAGATGTCACCGGCGAATTTCGCCTCGTTCCAGCTATCGAGCGCGGTCGGACAGATGTTGAAATCGCCGCATACGACGGAGGGCTCGGCGGGTGCACCCAGATGGTCCGCCAGTGTGTCGAACCATGCGAGCTTGCGCGGGTAGTCGTCATGATCGGTGTTCTTTCCGTTCGGGCAGTACACCGTGGTGAACCTCAGGCCCTCCACTTCCGCGGTGATCATCCGCGCGCCGAAATCTTCTTGCCCAGGGAGACCCGCCTGGACGAGAGTTGCGGGCTTGCGGCTCAGGATGGCCACACCATTCCAGGCCTTCTGGCCGTGAGTCACCGCCTGGTAGCCGACCTGCTCGAAGACGTCGTGGGGGAACTGGTCGTCCTGGAGCTTCAGCTCCTGCAGGCCCACCACATCGGGTTCACGGGCGGCCAGCCAGTGAAGCACGAAATCGAGCCGGGCCCGCAAGCCGTTGACGTTCCAGGTAGCGATCCTCATGGGAGGAGGATAACAGCGCGGCTTGGAGTTACTCTCGGTGCGGAGGTTCCGACATGGGGCTCTTGTCCAGAAAGACCGAGATGCCGGTTCGGGAACGCGCCCTGCCCGGCCGCGACGTGAAGATGCCGGTGACGAACCGGCACACCGTGCTGCACAACCCCATCCTTCCGCCTTTCCCCGAGGTGCTCGAGTTGGCCACGTTTGGCCTGGGCTGTTTCTGGGGCGCCGAACGAAAATTCTGGCAGGCCGGCGGCGTGTGGACCACTGCAGTGGGCTACGCGGCTGGGCATACGCCGAACCCGACCTACGAAGAAGTCTGCAGTGGCCTCACCGGGCACAACGAGGTGGTGCGCGTCGTCTTCGATCCGGCCGAGACCTCCTTCGACGACATGCTCCGCATCTTCTGGGAGAGTCACGATCCGACCCAGGGCATGCGTCAGGGAGGGGATGTGGGCACGCAGTATCGTTCAGGGATCTATGTCGCCGGTGACGTGCAGAGAACCCAGGCAGGGACTTCCCGCGAGGCATTCGCGAAGCTGCTCTCGGATGCTGGCTTCGGCGAGATCACCACGGAGATCGTCGACGCCGGGCCTTTCTACTACGCCGAGGACTACCACCAGCAATACCTGGACAAGAACCCGAGCGGCTACTGCGGCCTCGGCGGAACAGGAGTCTAGAGGCGGCCGGAAGCGGGGACGTTCTTTCCGCTGTTTCCGTTACTCGGTTTCCCGCTTCGCGGGAAACCGAGTAACGGAAACAGCGGAAAGAACGTCCCCGCGCTAGCGGCGGAAGAATCGGCCCAGGAGGCTCTTGCCTGCGCTGATAATCCCCTCGTCGATCTGCCCGTCGCCGTCCATGTCGAGCAGGTTGCCGAGCGGGCCGAAGCGAGCACCGAGGGAGTCCTCCGCGTGCTTGGCGACCTGGCCCAGTTCGTAACCGAGCTCCTGGGAGCCCATGCGATGCTCCTGCTGCGCCTTGCCGAGGGCGCCCATCACCAGGGGCGCCAGAGCGACCAACAGCTTCGAAATCGTGGCTCCGTCGAGGCCCGCGCTTCGCCCGATCTCGCTCTCGATGCCACCTCGCTTGACGCCTAGCATATGCCCCAGGATCGCCTCGCCGATCGAGCTGCCTTCGGCACCCCCGCCACCAAGCGCACCCACGAGATCGTCGAGGATGCTGCCGTCGTGGCCTCCGTCGAGAGCGGCGAGCAGGGCGTCGGCTCCCTGGGGAGCCGACATGTTCCGGCTGAGCGCGCTGAACATCATGGGCAGGGCGGCGCCCGCAGCCTCCGCCGTGGCGTCCTCGGAGGCTCCGACCTGCCGAGCCAATGCCTCCAGGCCCTTGCCTTGGGTCAGCTGGCCGAGGAGTTCATCGAACATCTGATCCATGGCGCTAGGCCTCGGGCTGGAGGTTCGTCAGACGCTCCACCGCGTCCACGTACTCCTCCACCATCTCGTAGATCACTTCCCGGCACGACCGAACCTCGTTCATCTGCCCCACGACCTGCCCGACCGGATTGAACGCGACCTTCTGGGCCGCGTTCGCATACATGTGCACGCGCTGAATCGCCTCCGCAGTCACCATGCCTTGGAGCGGCATCCCGAGCGGATCCGGCGTGTCTTCGCGATCCCAGGCCTCGGTCCACTCGTTGCGCAGCATGCGGCAGGGTTTGCCGGTATACGAACGCGAGCGCACCGTGTCCTGGCTGGTTGCCTCCAGGTAGGAATCCAGCTGGGCAGGAGACGCTTCGGCCTCCTCGACGGCCAACCACAAGGAGCCCGTCCAAACCCCCTGCGCACCGACCGCGAGTGCTGCAGCCATTTGCCGGCCGGTCCCGATGCCGCCCGCGGCGAGCACCGGCGTCGGCGCCACGG
This sequence comes from Deltaproteobacteria bacterium, assembly GCA_019312665.1. Classification (GTDB taxonomy): domain Bacteria; phylum Myxococcota_A; class UBA9160; order UBA9160; family UBA6930. The sequence continues at coordinate 40,565 of JAFDCZ010000046.1, forward strand.
CCTCGATGATCTGCGGCCACAACACGAGGCTCCCGATCTCGCCCGTATGACCACCGCCCTCGGTGCCCTGAGCGATGATGATGTCGATGCCCGCATCCCTGTGCCGCTTCGCCTGATGCACCTTGCCACATAGAGCAGCGACCAGGCGCCCGCTTTCCTGCACCCGCTTCACGACATCGGGCGGCGGCGTCCCCAGCGCGTTCGCAATCAGCCGCACCTTTTCATGCTGCAGTGCTACGTCGAGCTGAGGTGTCGCGGTGGCTTCGGTCCACCCGAACATCTCGGAACGCAGCTCGTCCGGGGGGACCTCGGGGACACCGGCATCGGCCAACAACTTGGCGGCGAACTCCCGATGTTGAGCCGGAACCATCTCGCGTAGCTGCTGCTCGAGCTTGGCCGGATCCATCTCGCCCATCCCCTCGTACTTCTGGGGAATCACCAGATCCACGCCGTAGGGCTTGTCGCCGATGTGGTCGTCGATCCACTGGCACTCGATCTCGAGCTGTTCGGGACTGAAGCCGACAGCGCCGAGCACACCAAATCCGCCCGCCTGGGAGACGGCGACGACGACGTCCCGGCAGTGGGTAAAGGCAAAGATCGGGAATTCGATTCCCAGCTGTTCACAGAGATCGGTGCGCATGGGTACTCCTCCAGGGGGCGGAAGAGTACCCGATGTTCCCCGCTGCCGAGCATGGCCTATGCTCACGCTCGCGCCTTTGGAGTTGTGATGACGAATCCCGCCGCCCCTGCCCCTTCCTGGCACGGCATGGACCCCACCACCGTGGATCCGGAACGCCAGGAGGATCCCTTCCCCTCGCTGCGGGAAGTCCGCGAGCAATTTCCCGTGCACGAAACGCCGGCCGGCCTCTGGAGGCTGTTCCGCTGGGACGATTGCATGCGGCTCCTTCGCGAGGTGCCCGCGGGTGTCCGCCGGACCGACGGAACGGCCCCGGGCAACGCGATGGGTGGCGCCAATTCGGGCGGTGGCCGGTTCATGTTGCAGCAGGATCCGCCCGCGCATACACGGCTGCGAAAGCTCGTCAGCAAATCCTTCACGCCAAGAGCCGCCGAGAGCTGGCGCCCGCGCACCCGGGAGATCGTTACCGGGTTGATCGAAAGGGCCCTCGACGAGGGCGAGTTCGATGTCATCTCCGGCCTGGCGTTGCCCGTACCCTCCCAGGTGATCTGCGAGATGCTCGGCGTTCCCACGGACGACCGCGACCGCTTCACCGAATGGACCAGCCTCGCCACCCACCTGTTGCGCGGGGATTTCCTGCCCGATGACGAGCGCCCGCGAATCGAAGCCGGAGTCGGCGAACTCCTCGCCTACTTCGAGGCATTGATCAAGGAGCGCCGTAATGCCCTGCGCGAGGATCTGCTCTCGCAAATGATACGAGCCGAAGAAGAGGGAGACCGACTATCCGGGGAGGAACTCCTGGTCCACGCCATGGGCCTGCTCATCGCGGGCTTCGAAACCACGATCGGCCTGATTGGCCTGGGCGCCAAGAACTTCGCCGACCATCCGAAGCAGGCGGATGCATTGCGTGCGGAGCCTGGCCTGATCGGGAATGCGGTCGAGGAATGCCTTCGCTACGAGGGGCCCATCGGCATGACCACCCGGGTGCTCCATGCCGATGCTGAGTTCGGCGGCTTCCTCATCCCGAAGAACACCACCATCTGGGCCTCACTCTGGTCTGCCAACCACGATCCCGAACGTCACCCTGATCCGGATCGCTTCGATGTAGCGCGTGCCGACGTGACCCATCTGGGTTTCGGAGCCGGAACCCATATGTGCCTTGGCGCCCACCTGGCACGGATGGAAACCCAGGAAGCCCTCGGCGCGTTGATCGCGCGCACATGCAAA